>JALZLU010000007.1 GCA_030858685.1 Chloroflexota bacterium
GCCGGCGTCCGCCCGGTCTGCCGCTACCCTAGTCGTCCATGAGCAGCCTTCGCTCTCCCGTCTCCGCAGCGGAGGTCGCGCCGGTCCGCCAGCCGGTCGACCGCGCGTCACTGCTGCCGCCGCGCGTCTTTCACGATCCGGCCGTGCTCGCCTTCGAGCAGGAGGCATGGTTCGCACGGTCGTGGGTCTGCGTCGGTCGGGAGGAGGAAGCCGCGGAGGCCGGCCAGTACTTCCTGGCCACGGTCGCGGGGGAAGGCGTCATCGTCATCCGCGGACGGGACGGCGGGCTGCGCGCCTTCCACAACGTGTGCCGTCATCGCGGCTCGCTGCTGGTCACCGAACCGGCCGGCCGCCAGGTCCGCTTCCAGTGCCCTTACCACGCCTGGACCTACGAGCTGGATGGCCGGCTCATGCGCGCGAAGCACACCGACGCCCTGATCGACTTCTCGGTCGAGGAGCAGAGCCTCATCCCGGTCGCGCTGGAGACCTGGCAGGGCTTCATCTTCGTGGCCATGGAGCCGGACGGCGTCACCCTGGCCGACCATCTGGCGGACCTGCCGGAGCACGTGGCGCGTTTCGGCATGGGCGATCTGCGTCGCGCCCGTCGCATCGAGTACGAGGTCGGCGCCAACTGGAAGGTCATCGCCGAGAACTACTCCGAGTGCTACCACTGTCCTGGCGTGCACCCGCAGCTCAATCGGCTGACGCCCTACGACCAGGGCCGCAACCTGGAGTCGGAGGGTCCCTGGGCGGGCGGCTGGATGGAGCTCATCGGCGATGCCGACACGATGTCCACCGACGGGGCGACGCACGGCCGGCCCCCCTTGCCCGGCCTCTCCCGGGAGGACGAGCGGCGCATCTACTACTTCGTGCTCTGGCCCAACCTGCTGCTGAGCCTGCACCCCGACTACGTCATGACCCACCAGGTCTGGCCACTGGATGCAGAGCGCTCGCGCGTCGTCTGCGAGTGGCTCTTCCACCCCGATACGATGGCGCGATCCGACTTCGACCCCTCCGATGCGATCGACTTCTGGGACCTGACCAACCGCCAGGACTGGCGCGTGTGCGAGCTACAGCAGCAGGGCACGCGCTCACGCGCTTACGTGCCGGGCCGTTACTCGCTGATGGAGGACATGGTCCACGCCTTCGACCTGATGGTCGCCGACCGCTACGCGGACGACGGCGTCGTGTCGCGCTTCGGGCCGCGCCATGACAAGTGGCGAGCGGCCGCGCCGCGTCAGTCGGGAACGGCCACCTCGATGGCTTCGCCGCGGACACGAACCGGGTAGTAGCGCAGCCGGCGGACGCGGGTCGCTGCGCGCGCCCGTGCCTTGTCGTCGCTCGGTTCCGGCTTGGGCGGCATGCCCGGCGGCGCCCAGGGTGGGTGGTAGCCGCCCTCCGCGTCCAGGCCACCCGTGGTCGGGAAGCGCACCGTCTCTCCCGTGCGCAGATCGAAGCGACCCTTGTGCAGGGGGCAATCGACCTCGCATCCGTCGAGGCGCCCGACCGACAGCGGCGCGGCCATGTGCGGGCAGCGATCATCCGTCACGACCAGGCCGAGGTCCGTGTGGGTCAGCAGCAGGTCCAGGTCACCACGCGTGATCCTCACCATCTGGCCGGGCGGCACGTCCTCGACCCTGGCCACCGGCTGGAACGCGGCATCAGTCGTGCCCGGTGCCAGCAGTCCGGCTGGGATGGGCATGACGCGGAGGGCTGTCACGACGCCACCGAGGCACCCGCCGTGGCCTGCGGCACCTCGACCGGGCCACGCAACGGTTGGTCGCGGATGAGGAAGGTAGCGCCGATGGCCGCGACCGTGGCCAGCACGCCCAGCCAGAAGGTCTCGCCGACGGCCAGCGAGAAGGCCTCGTGGATGGCCTCGACCACCACCCCCAGGAAGGGCTCGACCGTGGACCGTAAGGCTTCGGGTACAGCGTCGAGGATCCGCGCGCCCAGATCGCCCACGCCGGCCAGGTCGTCCTGGTCGAGGTTCCGTCCGGACGCCAGCTCCTGGAGCGAGTCGATGCGGTCAGCCGGCACGCCTGCCTGCAGAAGACCGTCGCGCAGCTGCCTGGGGGTCTCCGAGCTGAGCGTGGTGCCGAAGATGGTGCCGGCGATAGCCAGGCCGACCGTGCCACCCACCTGGCGGAAGAAGGTCAGGTTGCTGGTGGCCACGCCCAGGCGTTCCCGCGGCACGGCGTTCTGCACGACGATGGTGTAGACCGAAAGGGTCGGCCCGATGCCCACCCCCGTGATGAACATCCAGGCCCACAGGATGGGCAACTCCGTGTCCGCGCGCAGGCCGGTGGAGAGCCACAGACCGACTGCCAGGCAGATCAAGGCGCCCAGCAGGATGCCCTTGTACCGACCGGTGCGGCTGACCAGCGCGCCGGACACAACGGAGCTGAGGATGAGCCCGGCCAGGAGCGGCAGGACCTGATAGCCCGATTCGGTGGCGCTCGACCCGTTGACGACCTGGAACCAGCGGGGCAGGAAGATGATGGCCGCGAAGAACCCGAACGAGGCCAGGAAGACCGCGGCCATCGATCCTGCGTACGTGCGGTCACGAAACAGCGCCAGGGGAACGATGGGTTCGGCCGCCCGCGATTCGACCCACAGGAACAGCAGTCCGATGATGAGGCCGATGCCGAGCAGTCCGCCGACCCACGGGTCGAGCCAGTCGAGCGTCTGCTTGTTGGTCAGCCCGATGAGGATGGGCACCAGCGCAGCCGTGAAGAGGGCCACCCCCAGGTAGTCCACGCGCCGCGTGACTCCCTCCGGCCGGCCGCCTGGCAGCAGCCGCCAGATGATGGCCATGGCCACGGCGCCGATGGGCAGGTTGACGAAGAAGACCCAGTGCCAGCCGATGGTGTCGGTGAGCAGGCCGCCCAGCGCAGGCCCGAGCAGCGCGGAGAGACCGAAGACCGCCCCGAACAGGCCCTGGTATCGGCCGCGTTCCTGGGGCGAGAAGAGGTCGCCGATGACGGCCAGTGCGATGGGGAAGATCGCGCCCGCGCCCAGCCCCTGGATGCCCCGGAAGAGGATGAGCTGGAACATGTCGCCCGATAGCCCTGACAGGAAGGAGCCAAGCAGGAAGAGCCCCACGCCGATCATCAGCAGTGGCCGGCGGCCGAACTGGTCGGAGAGCTTGCCGTAGACCGGGCCGGTGATGGTGGCCGTGAGCAGGTAGATGGTCACCACCCACGTGTACAGGTCGTTGCCGCCCAGGTCGGTCACGATGCGCGGCAGGGCCGTACCCACGATGGTCTGGTCCAGTGCGCTCAGGAAGAGCGCCAGCAGGATGGCGAACAGGATCTCCATGCGCGCGCGGTGGCTCATGGCCACGGGCGCACTGCCGGGCGCGGGCGTGTCGTCCGGCGGTTGGTGATACTCCACGTCGGCCATCCTGCCAGTACGAGCGATCCGGTGCGCTGGTGGCCTGCCGGGCAAGGAGGACGACGGTGCGATTCGCGCTCATGACGGAGCCTCAGCAGGGGCTGAGCTACGAGCAGATCCTGGCCACGGTGCGGGCCGCCGAAGAGAGCGGCTTCGAGGCCTTCTTCCGTTCGGACCACTACGCGAGCTTCCCCGGCGCGGCCGGACGGCCCACCACGGACGCCTGGGCGACCCTGGCCGGGCTGGCACGCGACACCCGACGGATCGGTCTGGGCACACTCGTCTCGCCGGTCACCTTTCGCATCCCCGGCGTCTTCGCCAAGGTCGCCACCACGGTCGACGAGATGAGCGGTGGGCGCGTGGAGGTCGGCTTGGGCGCTGGCTGGAACCTGCTTGAGCACGAGCAGCACGGCATCCCGTTTCCCGGGCTGCCAGAACGCTTCGACCTGCTGGAGGAGACGCTGGCCATCGTGCACGGCCTGTGGACCGAGCCCGATGGTTGGAGCCATGCCGGAGGCACATACGAGGTCAAGGACGCGCTCCTGGTGCCGCGTCCGGTGGCTCGGCCGGGCCGACGACATCCCAACCTGATCATGGGCGGGGAGGGCAAGCCGCGATCCCTCGCGCTGGCCGCGCGCTACGCGGACGAGTACAACCTGGTATCGGCACGGCCCGAGGCAGCCCGCGCCCTTCGTACCCGCCTGAAGGAAGCGTGCCGGGAGGCGGGTCGAGACCCGGAGCAGGTCACGCGCTCGGCCATGACGGGCGTGCTCGTGGCCGAGACCGAGGGGGAGTTGCGTGACCGGGTGCGGGAGCAGATCGACTTCCTGGGCAGTGATGAGGCGGACGCCGATGCCTGGCTGGAGGAGCGCCGCACGCGTTGGGTGATGGGCACCCCGGAGCAGGCGATGGAGCGCGTGGCAGAGTTCGAGGCGGCCGGCGTGCAGCGCTTGATGCTCCAGGACTTCCTGCCGCTGGACCTGGACATGGTGCGGCTGCTGGGGCGGACGGTCGCCTCCTGAGGGTCAGCGGCGGCGGGCGATCGACTGAGGCGGCCCGATCCGCTGGCGATCAGCCGACGCGACCGATCCTGCCTGGTGGCCAGTAGCGGAACCAGGGCCGGCCGAGGACGGTGCCTGGGTCGACCGCTCCGAAGGTCCGTGAGTCGGTCGAGGCATCCGGGGCGTCTCCCCGGAGCAGCAGCTGGCCGCCGCGCTCCACGGCGCTCACCCGCTTGACCAGCAGGCGATCCGACTGGCGAGGGTCGGGCACGACGACCAGCTCGCCGGCGACCGGCCGTGGCGTTCCTCCAGGTCTGTCCACCAGGAGCCAGTCACCCGGCAGCAGGCTGGGGGCCATGCTGTGACCGGTCACGGCCACCCGTTCCGGCCATGACCGGGCGAGGCGCAGCGCGCCGGGAAACGCGAAGCGCCCGACGGCCAGAAGGCCGGCGAGCGCCACGGCTGCCTTGACGAGGGGCGCCACCATCCCGGGCGGCGTCGTCAGGGGGCGATCAGGCGGGCTTGGCGTCTGCCGCAGCCGCCTTCGAGTCGCTGATGGAGTCCGACTTGGGAGCACCCGAGGCGCCCACCGGCTCGAGCTGCTGCATGCGGGTCGCCTCGGCCCCGCCCGTCTCGCGCCACATGTGGTCGATGCGGTCGATCAGATCGAGCAGCTTCTGGGCCTCCGCGATGTCGGCGGTGCGCTTGACCTGTGAGGCCTGCTTGGAGGCTTTCCAGCAGACGTCGTGGAGGTCGGGGAACTTCTCGACGTGCTCCGGCTTGAAGTAGTCGTGCCACATCACGTCGACGTGGTGCTTGGTCAGCTCGGCGCGCTCCTCCTTGACATGCGTGCAGCGCTGGCGGAATAGCTCGTCGGACGAGTCGTTGTACTTCTGGATGATCTTGTAGCAGCTTTCCGCCTCGATGCGGGCTTGCTGGGGGTCATAGACACCGCACGGGATATCGCAGTGCGCGTGTACCGCGCGGCGCGGAGCGAGATGGGCCATGAGTCGGTCGAGCATCCGGGTCTCCTTCCTGGGGTACGAGCGTCACACGGGCGGCTGGGGGGATGGATACGGGCCCGCCACGCGGCGCCGGTCGCACCATTCTGCCCGCCCTCGGCGGCCGGTGCAGGCGGAAGCCTGCGCACGTCCTCGGCCGGGACCCCGTGCGACCTCGCCATGGCCATGACCGGGCGCGTGGCGACGAGGCTATCGGTGGGGATGCCCGCGATCGCGCTCGCGCTCGTTGAGGCGGGGACTCTCGTCACCCCCAGATCAGCGTGGGCAGCGCCAGGACGATGGAGAGCAGCGTGATGCCGATGGTGGCGCTCTCGCGGCCAAGGCGGCTCAGCAGGTAGGCACCCGGCACCATGGCTGCCACGGACCCGGCCAGGAGGGGGATGACGAGCCACCAGTTGGGCGTGACGTCGGTGAAGGCGTTGGCGCTGACCACGTATACCGTGACGGCCGTGGCGGCCATGAAGATGCGGCCCATGAGGGACGAGCCGATGGCCTGGCGTGGGTCGATCCGGGCGAGGATCAGCAGCTTCACGCCGATCGGTCCCCAGCCTGCGCCAGAGATGCCCGACGAGAATCCGGCCACGGCACCGATCGCCCCCACCCGCGCGCGCGGCACGTCCCCCTCCGCTCGAACGGTCCCCAAGCCGCCCCAGCGCAGCGTGGCCAGGACCACGAAGCCCACCAGGATGATCATGCCCGCCACGATCCGCGCGATTACGTCCTTGGGCAGCGCTGCCGCGAATAGCGGGCCGATGGCCGCTCCGATCATGCCACCCACGATGAGCGGGATGGCGATGCTCCGCGACACGTTCCCCAGCCGGTAGTGGCTGGCGGCACCAAGCGGGATGACCAGGATCTGGAGGAAAAGTGAGATGGCCGCCGCGAAGCGGGCATCTACGCTCAGCAGCAGGAGACCAGGCACCAGCACCCCGCCATAGACGCCGATGGATGTCGCAGCAAGCCCGGACGCCACCGCCACGAGGGTCGCGCCCAGGATGGGCACGCGTTCCGCCCCGGGCGCCACGATGAGCACGCCCAGGACCACGAAGCCACAGATGATGGGCAGCAGGACGCTCGTGCCAAAGACCTTGGGACTAAGGCCGCTACGTTTGCGAGCGCTCTCGATGCGCGCCCGCCCACCGCTTCGCGCGCGACTCTCACCGCCCGGTGGTTCTGGGGGCGTCACCGGGACGCGTTCGGGTGAGGCATCGGACACGGCGGCTATACTACGCGACGCCCACGGGAACCCCCGTCGTCGTCGTCTGCCCCCCATTTCAGCATGGTCTGGAACTCCCGCATGATCGAACCCGCGCACCTCACCGAGCGCGCCCTGCGCCGCAGCCTCTCCCACTTGGACGCCCTCGAGTCCGAGTCGGTCTTCATCATGCGCGAGGTGGCCGCCGAATTCGAGCGGCCGGTCCTGCTCTTCTCCGGCGGCAAGGACTCCATCGTGCTGCTGCGGATCGCCGAGAAGGCTTTCCGGCCGGCCCGATTCCCCTTCCCGGTGATGCACATCGACACTGGCCACAACTTCCCCGAGGTGCTCGACTTCCGCGATCGTCGCGTGGCCGAGCTGGGTGAGCGGATGATCGTGGCCTCCGTGCAGGAGTCCATCGACAAGGGCCGCGTGGCGGAGGAGCCGGGCAATCCGTCGCGCAACCGCCTCCAGACCACGACGCTGCTGGACGCCATCCTGGAGCACAAGTTCGACTCGGTCTTCGGTGGGGCGCGACGCGACGAAGAGAAGGCGCGCGCCAAGGAACGCGTCTTCTCGCTGCGCGACGAGTTCGGCCAATGGGAGCCCAAGGCCCAGCGCCCTGAATTGTGGAACCTCTTCAACGGCCGCATCCGCAAGGGCCAGCACATGCGTGTCTTCCCCATCTCCAACTGGACGGAGATGGACGTGTGGCAGTACATCCAGCGCGAGGGCGTGGAGGTGCCGAGCATCTACTTCGCCCATGAGCGGCCGGTCTTTCGCCGCGACAACATGTGGCTGTCCACCAGCGAGTTCCTGCCCAACGGGCCGGACGAGGCCGTCGAATCGATGGTCGTGCGCTACCGCACGGTGGGCGACATGACCTGCACCGGGGCGGTCAACTCCAACGCGGCCTCGGTGGCGGAGATCATCGCCGAGGTGGCTGCCGCCCGGATCACCGAGCGAGGCGCCACGCGAGCCGATGACGCCTTCTCCGAGACCTCCATGGAAGACCGCAAGCGCGAGGGCTATTTCTAGTGGATCTCCTGCGCTTCTCCACAGCCGGCTCGGTCGACGACGGCAAGAGCACGCTCATCGGGCGGCTGCTGTTCGACTCCAAGGGCATCTTCGAGGACCAGCTGGCAGCCATCGAGCAGACCAGCCGGCGGCGTGGCTACAGCCAGGTCGACTTGGCGCTGCTGACCGATGGACTGCGCGCCGAGCGCGAGCAGGGCATCACCATCGACGTGGCCTACCGCTACTTCGCCACGCCCAGGCGCAAGTTCATCATCGCCGACACGCCGGGCCACGTTCAGTACACGCGCAACATGGTCACCGGCGCGTCCACCGCGGACCTGGCCATCGTCCTGGTCGACGCCCGCAAGGGCGTGCTGGAGCAGTCACGGCGTCACGCTTTCATCGCCTCGTTGCTGGGCATCCCGCACCTGGTCGTGGCTGTCAACAAGATGGACCTGGTGGCCTACGACGAAGGGGTCTACGACGCCATCCAGCAGGAGTTCGCGGACTGGGCGTCTCGACTGGACGTCCACGACATCGCCTTCATCCCGATCTCGGCGCTCCATGGCGACAACGTCGTGCAGCGGTCGCTGGCCATGCCCTGGTACCAGGGCCCATCGCTGCTCTATCACTTGGAGCACGTCTACATCGGCTCCGATCGGAACCTGATCGACGTGCGCTTCCCGGTGCAGTGGATCGTGCGCCCGCAGACCGAAGCCCACCACGACTACCGCGGCTACGCCGGCCAGGTCGCGGCGGGTGTCTTCAAGAAGGGCGACGAGGTCGTCGTGCTGCCCTCCGGCCACCGGACGCGAATCAAGCGCCTGGAGACCATGGACGGCGAGGTCGAGATGGCCATGCCGCCGCTCTCGGTGACGATGCTCCTGGAGGATGAACTGGACATCTCCCGCGGCGACATGATCTGCCGGCCGCACAACCAGCCCGCTGTGACCCAGGACTTCGAGGCGATGGTCTGTTGGATGGCTGACGCGCCATTGCGGGCTGGCGGTCGCTACCTCCTGAAACACACGACACGCTCCGTGAAGGCCGTGGTGGACGATCTGCGCTACCGCATGGACGTCAACTCGCTGCACCGCGACGAAGCGGCCACGGAGCTGGGGCTCAACGAGATCGGCCGTGTCCGGATCCGCACCAGCACGCCGCTGCTGCTGGACAAGTACGAGCTCAGCCGCACCACCGGCGGCTTCATCCTCATCGACGAGACATCCCTCGACACGGTCGGCGCGGGCATGGTCGTCCGGGCCGGCCCGCCCCAGGAGGTCCCTGAACCGGACGAAGCGGCCGAGGCCACCGCCGCCTGACATCCGGACTCGAGGATGCGCCGTAGTAGCCCTCGCCGCGGATCCTGGTCCTTGAACCTCCGTCGCAGCCGCCGACTAGACTCACATCGAGGGTCCGAGCCGTCCGTGGGGGTCGCAGCCAGCCGTTGGTGGTCGCGAGCGGGAGTCGGTGTCACCGCACGCATCTTGACAAGTCCTGGCAAGAATGGGCGTCAGCCTGCGCCCACCTCGAAGATCCGTCGATCGTCTGTCGCCCCATTTCGAGGCCAACCCGTCACGACTGGCCTCCCCACGCGTCACGCGCTACAAGGGAACACGTCTTGGATGCCATCACGGCCGAGGGCCTGGTCAAGATCTACAAGTCACGCAAGAGCGAGGTGCGGGCCCTTGACGGGGTCGACCTCACCGTCGCGGAGGGAAGCGTGCTGGGATTGCTCGG
>JALZLU010000022.1 GCA_030858685.1 Chloroflexota bacterium
AGAGCTCTGGTCTCCAAAACCAGTGGTTGTCGGTTCGAGTCCGGCCGCGCCTGCCACCCCCGCCACAGCGAAGGACATCGCCCACAGTGTTTCGCCGGATCCGCCGCTTCGTCGGTGAGTCGTACTCCGAACTCAAGAAGGTCACCTGGCCCACGCGCGAGCACACGCGCAACCTGACCGTCCTGGTCTTCGTCATCAGCGCTGTCGTGGGGGCCTACATCGGCTTCTTCGACCTGCTCTTCGGCGAGATGCTGGAGTTCGTCGCGGATGCCACGTGATGACTGAGTTCCTCGACCACATCACGCAGAAGGCGCCCGACAAGCGCTGGTACGTGATCCACACGTATTCGGGCTACGAGAAGAAGGTCAAGACGAACCTCGAGCACCGTATCGAGTCCATGGGCATGGAAGACAAGATCTACCAGGTCCTGGTGCCCGAGGAGGATGAGATCGAGATCCGCGCCGGCCAGCGCGTGACCGTCCAGAAGAAGGTCTACCCGGGCTACGTGCTGGTGGAGATGATCCTGGATCCGGACTCCTGGTTCGTGGTGCGCAACACGCCCGGCGTGACCAGCTTCGTGGGCGGCGGCAACATCCCCGGCAGCCGCAATGAGCCCGTGCCCCTCGAGGAGCACGAGGTCAAGCAGATCCTTCGACAGATGGGTGTGGAGACGCCCAAATACCGCGTGGCCTTCCAGAAGGGCCAGAGTGTGCGAGTCACGGATGGTCCGTTCGCGGAGTTCATCGGCACCGTCGATGAGGTCAACCCCGAGCGCAACAAACTCAAGGTGCTGGTCAGCATCTTCGGACGTGAGACGCCCGTCGAGCTGGACTTTCTCCAGGTGGAGAAGCTGTGACCACGCCCTGCCGACCCGAGAGGAACTGAAACCGTGGCCAAGAAGATCCGCATCGTACTCACCCTCCAGCTACCTGCCGGCAAGGCCACGCCCGCCCCCCCGGTGGGCACTGCCCTGGGCCCGCACGGCATCAACATCGTGGAGTTCTGCAAGAGCTACAACGAGAAGACCGCGGCACAGAGCGGCCAGGTCATCCCTGCCCAGATCACGGTCTTCGAGGATCGCAGCTTCACCTTCGTGCTCAAGACGCCGCCTGCGGCAGACATGCTGCGCAAGGCGGCGGGCGTGGAGAAGGGCTCCGCGACGTCCGGGCGTGACCGCGCGGGCAGCGTCACGCGGGCCCAGGTGCGCGAGATCGCCCAGACCAAGATGGTCGACCTCAACGCCTCGGACATGGATGCCGCCAGCCGCATCATCGAGGGCACTGCGCGCTCGATGGGTATCGAGGTGACCGGCTAGACAGCTGAGGGCCGGTTTCGTCCGGCACGCCCACCCCGCGTCGAAGGGGAAGGCCCACCAGGACCGTCACAAGGAGTCGAGATCATGGCCCAACGCGGCAAGCGCTATCAAGATGTCGTCAAGCTGGTCGAGCGGGGCCGCCCCTACGAGCCCATGGAGGCCGTCGGGCTGCTGAAGGAGACCAGCAACGTGAAGTTCGACGCCTCGGTCGAGGCGCATGTCCGACTGGGCGTGGATCCGCGTCACGCCGACCAGATGGTGCGTGGCACCGTCGTCCTGCCGCACGGCGTGGGCAAGCCGGTCCGCGTGGTCGTCTTCGCTCAGGCCGACAAGGCGCAGGAGGCCCTCAAGGCGGGAGCCGATGAGGTCGGCGGCGACGACCTGGTCAAGCGCATCGAGGCGGGCTGGCTGGAGTTCGACGTCGCCTTGGCAACGCCCGACATGATGGGCATGGTGGGCAAGCTGGGTCGCATCCTGGGCCGTCGCGGCCTGATGCCGAACCCCAAGTCCGGCACCATCACCTTCGACCTTGACCGAGCCGTGCGGGAGGTCAAGGGTGGCCGCATCGAGTTCAAGGTCGACAAGGGCGCTATCATCCACGTCCCCTTCGGCAAGGTCAGCTTCGAAGCGGAGCAGCTTGCCGACAACCTGGCAGCACTCGTGGACGCCATCAACCGCGCCCGCCCCAGTGCCACCAAGGGGCAGTTCTTCAAGAGCCTGACCGTGGCCTCCACGATGGGCCCCGGCATCCGCGTGGATGTCCCGGGCCTCCTCGCCAGGGCCGCGGCCTAGCCAGCGAACAGTCCGGGGCGAGAGTCCCGACGGCAACGGGATCGTCCCGCTGCCGCAGCCACATCGTTCCGCCACAGACAGCGTTGCGTCCGAAGCGCCCGAGAGGGCGACCGGACCGAAATCGTCGACCGGATCCGGCACTTCGCCGGGGGACGCCGACGGGCACGCCAAGGCAAGGGTCATGGGTCTCCACCCAGGTCGCGCTGCGCCGCAGCCGAGGCCGATCCCTGCGCGGAACGCCGCAGGGACGTCTGGCCGTCAGGCGCCCACCAGGAAAGGAGGCGACATGCCGACAGAGGCCAAGCGCGCCACGGTGGCTAAGCTGGTCGAGGCATTCTCGAGCAGTGACCGGGCCATCGTGTCCGATTACCGAGGCCTCACCGTCTCGGATCTGAGTGCCCTGCGCCGCACGCTGCGTGAGCAGGGCATCACCTATCGCGTGGTCAAGAATCGGCTGGCCCGGATCGCTGCCCAGGAGGCTGGCCGGGGCGAACTCGCGTCCCTGCTCGATGGCCCCTCGGCTGTGGCGATCGGCGGGCAGGACGAGGCGGCCCTTGCCAAGGGTCTGCTCGATGCCCTGCGGCCGCACCGCGGCGTCGTCGTTCGTGGCGGCGTCATCGGCAACACGCAGATCGATGGTGCTGCCATCACCCGGCTGGCCACGCTGCCCAGCCGCGAGCAGCTGCTCGGCCAGCTGGCAGGCGGCATCGCCTCGCCGCTGAGCACGATGGCCTCCCTGCTCAGCGCGCCGCTGCGCAACCTGGGCTACGGACTCAGCCAGCTGCGCGACCAGCGAGAGACGGCAGGCCCCGCCTGATGCCGACCGCATCGACGAGCACCGCAGCACCCACCGACCCGAACACCGACACGACCCACAAGGAGACGACACCATGGCGACACTGACCCAGGACCAGCTGCTCGAGGCCATCGACGGCATGACCGTTCTCGAGCTGTCTGACTTCATCAAGAAGTTCGAGGAGCGCTACGGCGTCACGGCCGCCGCCCCGGCGGCCGCCGCGGCTGCTCCGGCCGCCGGTGGCGGCGCGACCGCTGCCGTCGAGGAGCAGACCGAATTCTCAGCCGTGCTGACCGAGATCGGGCCCAACAAGATCCCCGTCATCAAGGTCGTGCGCGAGCTGACCGGTCTGGGCCTCAAGGAGGCCAAGGATCTGGTCGACGCATCGCCCAAGCCGGTCAAGGAAGGCATCGCGCGCGACGAGGCCGACAAGATCAAGGCCGCTCTGGAAGAGCAGGGCGCCAAGGTCGAGATCAAGTAGCAGCGTCAGCTCGACCGGAGGGGTCGAGCACAGCGAGACAAGGCCCGTTCCGGATCGCCCGGGGCGGGCCTTCGTCGTACACGCTGCTGCTGACATTCGGGCTCGGCTCGGTCGCCTTCCGGGTCTGGTTCCGCTTCCGACCGGAGGCCACGGTCCGCCGTTTGACACTCGTAGCCGCCGTGGTACTATCTCCTTTCCGTGAGCGCGGCCCCCTTAGTTTCTGACCCTGCCCGGCGTATGCCCATGCCCCGATCCCCATTCCCTTCCTTCCCCGTCTAGGAGCGCTGATGCTGTCCGTTTCCCCTGCCCGGCATGACTCCCTGATCGCCCCCGAGCGCAAGCGTTATGCCCGGATCCCCGAAGTCCTGCCGATCCCCGACCTGATCGAGCTCCAGCTGCAGTCGTTCCGCTGGTTCATCGACAACGGTCTGCGCGAGCTGCTCGACGAGATCAGCCCCATCCAGGACTTCACCGGCAAGGTCATGGAGCTGCGCTTCAAGCAGTACGAGTTCGGTGAGCCCAAGTACTCCGAGCTGGAGTGCCGCACCCGCGACCTGACCTACTCCAAGCCGCTCTACGTGGATGTCGAGCTGCTCATCAAGGAGACCGGTGAGATCCAGAGTCAGCGGGTCTACATGGGCGACTTCCCGACCATGACCGGCCAGGGCACCTTCATCATCAACGGCGCCGAGCGCGTCGTGGTCAGCCAGTTGGTGCGCTCCCCCGGCGTCTACTACACGGCAACGGAGGACGCCGCCACCGGCCGGCAGCTCTTCAGCGCGAAGGTCATCCCCAACCGCGGTGCCTGGCTGGAATTCGAGACGGCTGCCCGCAACCAGCTCTACGTGAAGGTCGATCGCAAGCGCAAGCTGGAGGCCTCCAAGCTGCTGCGCGCCGTGGGCTGGGACTACCCCGAAGGCGGCGACCGGAGCGATCCCAACGCCTTCATGCTGCGCACCTTCGAGCGCATCGACACCGATCCGGACGCGCGCTACCTGCAGACGACACTGGAGAAGGACGCCACGACGACGCGCCAGGAGGCGCTCATCGAGGTCTACAAGAAGCTGCGCCCCGGCGACCCGCCCACGGGCGACAACGCCGAGAAGCTGGTGGAGAGCCTCTTCTTCAACTTCCGCCGCTACGACCTGGGCCGCGTCGGCCGCTACAAGTTCAACAAGAAGCTGGACCCGGTCGCGGAGAAGATGGGCATCACCCTGCCGCGCGACGAGCGCACCATCACCCGCGAGGACATCGCCGCCATCGTCGGGCATCTCATCGACCTGAACAATGGACATGGGCAGGCTGACGACATCGACCACCTGGGCAACCGGCGCATCCGGGCCAACGGTGAGCTCATCCAGAACGCCTTCCGGGTGGGCTTGCTGCGCATGGAGCGCGTGGTCAAGGAGCGCATGACGATCCAGGAGATCGACAAGGCGACACCCAACGCGCTCATCAACATCCGGCCCGTGGTGGCGGCCATGAAGGAGTTCTTCGGCGGCAGCCAGCTCTCCCAGTTCATGGACCAGACCAACCCGCTGGCCGAGCTGACCTCCAAGCGCCGACTTTCCGCGCTGGGTCCGGGCGGCCTGTCGCGTGAGCGCGCCGGCTTCGACGTGCGGGACGTGCACCACAGCCACTACGGCCGCATCTGCCCCATCGAGACGCCCGAGGGACCGAACATCGGCCTCATCGGCTCGTTGGCGACCTACGGCCGCATCAATGAGTACGGCTTCATCGAGACGCCCTACCGCAAGGTCAAGCGCAC
>JALZLU010000082.1 GCA_030858685.1 Chloroflexota bacterium
GGTGATCCTGTCCGGCTACCTGCGACGCAGGCGCGCGGTGTGGGCGGCGCATGGATTATGGGCGGTTGCACTGGCGGGCCTCCTGAGCGCAAGCGTGTTCACATTCGCCTGGGGCAGGCTGCCGGGATATTTCGATCACCTGTTAGCCCGGATTATTCACGTCCCCCTATCGCGCTACCGGCCTCCGTGTGGTTAACTGCTTTTATGACGAAGCGTTGAACCGAAGCACGGAGGCCGAAGATGGTGGCGCAGACTGTCGAGCAGTTCTCGTTCAATTTTCTCCCACAGACCGACCTGGTTGTCCAGCGCCACGAGGGGCAGTTGACCAGCGACGCCGGGCTGATCCCCATCCGCCAGTTCGACGACCGCTGGCGGTACACCGAGCGGATGGCCGCGTGCCTGGCGGGGTGCGACGCCCGCAGCGATCCGGCGCACTCGACGTTGCAGATGCTCCGTCAGCGGCTCTATGGCATCCTGGCCGACTACGAAGACTGCAACGACCACGACGACCTCCGCGACGACCCGGTCTTCAAGGTCGTGGCCGGGAAGCTGCCGGGGGACGACCCGCTGGCGAGCCAGCCGACGCTCAGCCGCTTCGAGAACGCGCTGCTGATCCCGGCCCTGCACAAGCTGCTCGACTTCCTGATCCAGAGCGGCATCGAACACCTGAAGGACAGGCACGGCGGCGTCCTGCCCGCGTCGCTCACGCTCGACCTGGACGCCACCGACGACCCCACTCACGGGCGCCAGCAGCTCAGCCTCTTTCACGGGTACTACGGCCAGCACCAGTACTTCCCGATGGTCATCAGCGAGCCGACGACCCGGCACGTGTTCCTGGCGTGGCTGCGGCACGGCACCGCCCACGCGGCGCTGGGGGCCGACGACGACCTGACGCGGGTGGTCGACGCCCTCCGCGCCGCACGCCCGGACATCCAGGTCCACGTCCGCGGCGACGCCGCCTTCGGCGTCCCCTGGATGTACGAAGTCTGCGAGAACAGCACCCTGTCCTACACCTTCGGCTTCTCGACCAACGAGCGGCTCAAGAAGATCGCCCAACCCCTGCTGGACCAGGCGGTGCAACGTTATGAGCAAACACATCAGAAACAACGACTGTTCATGACCTTCGGCTACCGGGCCGACAGCTGGGACCGCGACCGCACGGTCGTCGCCAAAGCCGAGTGCCACGCGGCGGGGACCAACCTCCGCTTCGTCGTCACCAACCTCCCCACCTGCGACGAGCGGCAGGCGGAGTCACGCTACGACGACTACGTGCAACGCGGCGAGAGCGAGCACCGCATGGACGAGCTGAAAAACGGGCTGCACGCCGGCCGCCTCTCCTGCCGCCGCTTCGTCGCCAACTTCTGGCGGCTGCTCCTGCACGCCGCCGCCTACAACCTGCTCAACGCCCTGCGTGACCACGAGGACGTGCCGCGCGAGCTGCGCGTCGCCCAGCCGCAGACCTGGCGCAGCCGGGTCATCAAGGTGGCGGCGCTGGTCGTGCAGACGACGCGGCGGGTGGTGCTCCGACTCGCCGCCCAGTGGCCCCACTGGGAGGACTACCTCGCCGTCTCCCGCCGGGCCCTGGCCCCCGGCCCCTCCTCCTGACGGCTGGCAGCCTGGCGCGGCGATGGGGGTAAGGGGGCGGTGCGCCCGCGTCCGCGCCGGGACCGCCGTCCAACGCCTGTTACCGCGTCCATCCCCGCCAACTCGCATCCGCCGGGACGGCCATGAATAATCCGGGCTAGCGCGATTGGAATTGTTTGCTCATCATGCGTGGGTATGGCCGACGAACCGTCCGCTGCGCCTCCACGCGACATCACCGTCGATGACCTGCGCGGCTTCAAGCAACTCCGCCGCGTGGCGGGGCTGTTGTCGGGTTTGCACGACGCCGGGTGCGATCGCGACAAGGCGGGCAACCGCGAGCTTCACTTCGACGATTACGTCCTGCTGATCCTGCTGTACCTTTTCAATCCATTGATCGACTCGATGCGCACGCTGCAGAAGCTGGCCGAGCTTCCCCAGATTCAAGAGCGGCTGGGGATCAAACGCTTCAGCCTGGGCAGCTT
>JALZLU010000144.1 GCA_030858685.1 Chloroflexota bacterium
GTCATGGCGCCCTCCATCACTTCCCGGACGATCGGCGCGAGGCCCTGCAGCTCGGAGCGAGGGACCTCGAAGAGCACTTCGTCATGTACGGAAAGCAGCATCCGCGCCGCGGATCCGTCACGGCGCAGGCGCTCGTGGAGGCGGATCATAGCGATCTTCATGGCGTCCGCGGCGGTGCCCTGTATGGGCATGTTGATGGCCATCCGCTCGCCGGACCCGCGCAGCGCCGAGTTGCGCGCCTCCAGCTCGGGGATCCAGCGTCGGCGGCCAAGCAGCGTCTCCACGTAGCCCTGGCGCTTGGCCACGTCCTTGATGTGGATCATGTAGTAGGCGATGCCGCTGTACGCCGCGAAGTAGGAATCGATGAACTCGCGCGCGTCGGCGCGCGGGATGCCCGCGCGTGAGGCCAACCCGAAGTCGCTCATCCCGTAGGCCAGTCCGAAATTGACCATCTTGGCCATCGACCGCTCGTCTGCGGTCACGTCGGCGGCATCCTTGCGCAGCACACGCGCCGCTGTCTCGCGATGGATGTCCGCGTGTCGCTCGAAAGCCTCGCGCAGGTGCACGTCGCCCGAGACGTGAGCCAGGATGCGCAGCTCGATCTGGCTGTAATCGGCAGCCAGCAGGGTCTTGTCCGGGTCGCCCGCCACGAAGGTGCGCCGGATACGCCGTCCGAGCTCGGTGCGGATGGGGATGTTCTGGAGGTTCGGGTCGGTCGATGAGAGCCGGCCAGTGGAGGCGACCGCCTGGTGGAAGGTGGTGTGCAGCCGTCCCGTGGCCGGGTCGAGGAGCAAAGGCAGCGCGTCGACGTAGGTGCTCTTGAGCTTGGTGTAGAGCCGCCAGTCGAGCAGCATCGGGATGGCCGGATGTGCCGGACGCAGCTCCTCCAGCACGGAGGCGTCAGTGGAGTAGCCGGTCTTGGTGCGCTTCCCGCGTGGCAGGTCCAGCTCGTAGAAGAGCACCTGCTCCAGCTGCTTGGGGCTACCCAGCTTGAACTCATGACCGACCGCCTCGAAGATGCCTGACTCGAGGCGCGCGATCTCCAGCTTGAAGGTCTCCGCCAGCGTGCCCAGGGCCCCGCGGTCGATGGCGACGCCGGTGGCCTCCATGTCGGCCAGCACGGGGATCAGTGGGAGCTCAAGCTCATCCAGGACCCTGCGCAGCCCCGGTCGTTCGCCCAGGTCGGCGCGCATCGAGTCATGCGCTGCGGCGGCGGCCAGCGCCTGGATTGCGGCGTGCTCCGGTCCGCCGAGCTCGCCGGGCTTGGGCAGCTCTACTCCTAGCCGTTCGGCGCTGATGTCGGCCAGGCTCTGGCTGCGCAGGGCAGCGTTGAGGATGTAAGCGGCGACCTGCGTGTCGAAGACCGCCCGCGGCAGGAGCGCCGCCGAGGCCGTCGTGGCACTCGCCTCCGCGTGTGGGTCTCGCCGGCACAGCTCCCAGACCAGCAGCTGCTTGACCTCGTGTCCGACCAGGGGACGCTCGGCGGCCATGATCGCCCCAGCGAAGCCGGTCGCGCCGGCTGCATCGGCGGTCACCACGCGCCCGTCCCGGCCGGCGACGGCAAGTCCCAGCAGCGTGCCCCGACGAGGCCGCGGGTCGTCCAGGGCCAGGCCCACGGTCAGCTCCGGCTGCGCACGCAGCCACGCCGCGACGTCTTGTCCCGACCCGAAGCGCTCGAACTTGCCTGGGTCACGCAGGGCGGCGGCCAAACGGCCGGACGCGCCATCCCCCGAGACCGACTCGAACCCCGCGACCGGTCCGTCGGTGCCTGGTCCCGCTTCCACGGCCGCATCCGACCCCGCGCCATGCCGCGCCGCCTTCGCACTTGCCGGCACAACGATGTCATCGCCCCCCGACGGCTCTGCCCGGCCCATCGAGATCGAGGCGAAATCGAGGCTCAACTGGAGACCGCTGCCCTCCCCCAGGAGCGACGCGCCCCGTCCGCCTGCAGAGCCCCCAGCGGCCGCCCGCCCGGGTACCAACGCAGCCGGGATGGGCGTCGATCGATCGGCTTCGCGCAGCAGATCGCCGGGTGCTCGAGCATCCTCGCCCTGCATCCCGGGGAGTCGCTCCACCAGAGAGCGGAACTCGTACTCGCGGAAGAGGCGCAACACCTCTGACCGGTCGTAGTCGCCCAGGCCGGCGATGGACAGGTCGAGCTCGATGGGCGCCTCGCGCTCGATGGTCACCAGCTCGCGCGACAGGAAGACCTGGTCCTGCAGATCGGCCAGCTTGGCACGGAAGCGATCGGGCTTGAGGGTGTCGATAGTGGCGTAGATACCCTCCAGCGAGCCGTGGTCCTGCAGCCACTTGGCGGCGGTCTTGTCGCCGACCCCGGGCACACCCGGGATGTTGTCCGTCGCGTCGCCCTTGAGTGCCTTGAAGTCGATCATCTGACTCGGCCGCAGTCCGTACCGCTCGAAGATGCGATCGGGGTCGTACATCACGGTGGAGGCCACGCCCATCCGCGTCGTCATCAGCTTCGTGCGCTCCGAGGCCAACTGAAGCATGTCCAGGTCGCCCGACACGATGACCGTCTCCAGATCGAGCGCTTCGGCCTGCCGAGCGAGCGTTCCGATGAGGTCATCGGCCTCGAAGCCCTGGAGCTCATGGATGGGGATCCGAAAGGCGCCCAGCAGCTGGCGCACAAGCGGGAACTGGTCGCGCAGGTCATCAGGGGTCGGTCGACGGGTGGCCTTGTAGTCCGCGAACCGCTCGTGGCGGAATGTCCGCCCCACGTCGAAGCAGGCCATCACGTAGTCCGGCTTGACGTCCTGGAAGCCGCGCAGGACGATGCTCCAGAACCCGAACACGGCGTTCACGAGCTGTCCCTGGCTGGTCGTCAGGGGCGTCTCGATGAGGGCGAAGTACGCGCGATAGATGAGGCTGTGCGCGTCGAGCAGCATGAGCCGTTGCACGTGTCCGAGTGTAGCCGTGGAGACTCCGTTCCCGAGAGACCCGGTCGATGACCTAGCGGATGCTGGGGTCGCGGCCGGTCCGCAGGGAGACCACGCGCAGGATCAGCACCAGCAGCCCGCTCAGACCGAGCAGCAGGCCGAGACTGACGAGTCCTGCGCCGGCCGGCGTCCCGCTCTGGACCCGTGCCAGGCGCTCCTCCCGCTCGTCTGCCGCCCTCACGCCGGCGTCACGAACCTCGGCACTGGCTCCCGGTTCCGCCTGGCCTCCAGCGAGCTCCGGGGGGCCGGATGCCGGTCCTGACGCTGCGGGCTCCGGCTGGTCCGTCCCATCGCTGTTGCCTCCGGCCGCCGGCGCCGCGCTGCCGGAGCGCGTGATCCCGGGGCGCGAAGAGAGTCGTTCCTGGACCGGCTGCATGCCACCGAAGCCGTCGGGGTCAGCCTCCGCACCCGGGGCACCCGCGCTGGGACGACCGGCACCCTCGGCCGCGGCCTGGTCCTGCGCGCTGGCTGCCGCGCCGGGCGACGCGTCAAAAGCATGGTTCGAGGCCGGTGACGCGCCGCCCATGGCCGGCAAGCCCATGCCCACCACCACCATCACGAAGCCGATGGCCACAGCCGCGGCACCAAGTGGTTGAAGAACTCCCATTCCGGGCGCTGAGAGACGCTCCATGAATCGTCGCAGGACCGAGCCCCGCGCCTGTCTCGCCTCCTCCGCGGAGAGGCGGAAGTCCCGCGGCCGCCTGGGCGCGGGGAGGATGGCCGTCACCCGTGCGATGCGGCGCACGTCGTCGATCAGGGCGGCGCACTCGTCACATGCGGAACGCAGGGCTTCGGCGGCCGGGCGCTCGGCACGAGTGATGTCGTCCGAGGCAAGGCGAACCATGAGCAGGCGGTCGTGGGAGTCGTGATCTGCGCCGGGCGGCGCCTGGTCATGGCGAGGCATCGAGTCTCCTGACGCGTCGTTTCCCCGATCGGTTCCCCGTCCGCCACCCTTGATCTCGGACCGCTGGTCGTTCATCAGTCGCGGAAGAGCTCGATCTGAGGCGTCAGCAGGTCGCGCAGGGCCAGACGTCCCCGGTGGATGCGCGACTTGACGGTCCCCAAAGACACGCCCTGCATCTCGGCGATCTCCTGATAGTCGTATCCCTCGATGTCGTAGAGCAGGATGGCCGCGCGCTGGTCCGACGTGATGCGCTGCAGGGCGATGGAGAGCGCTTCATCGCGCGAACGGAGCATCGCCGCGTGCTCCGGACCCTCGGCCTCATCTGCCGGCGGCTGCCAAGAGTCGTCCTCCCACTCCGGGTAGGGATCGGCCGGTCGACGCTTGCGAAGGCGCAGGACGTCTGTGGCGGCATTCAGGGCGATGCGCGTGATCCAACTCCGGAACGACACGCCGTGAAAGCGATGGAGGTTTCGGTAGGCGCTGAAAAATGCCTCCTGGACGACATCTGCGGCCGCCTCCCGGTCGTTCACCACGCGCACGGTCAGGGCGAAGAGGTAGTCCTGGTAGGACTCGACCAGACGGTTGAAGGCATCCACATCGCCGCCCAGCGAAGCCTCGACCAGCGCGCGGTCCCGCGCGCGACGTTCCTCGGCCACCTGACGGGCATGGTCGTCCAACGTGTGACGAGTCCTCCAGCGCGTGTGAGCGGGGCAGGCGGCAGTCCGTGCGGCACCGCGGCATCGCGGTGCGTCGGCGGCGGGAGTTTAGCATCGGCTCGGGTCGCGACGACCGCGGAGGGCCTAGAATCACCCTCCGCGCCGAAGTGGCGGAATGGCAGACGCGATGGTCTCAAACACCATTGAGTGCAAGCTCGTGAGGGTTCGAATCCCTCCTTCGGCACCATCGATGACGAACAGGATGGCCGGACAGGGATGGACGGGTTGCGCAGACATCACTACTGACGGCCCGGGTATTGACGGCAATGGACCGCGGTCGCTATCGTCACGGATCGGGGCAGGCTGTGAAGCGCGGAGTGCCTACGGTCGCCGTTCCGCCGCGCTGAGCCACTGGCGAGACCGTGCCTTCGTTCGAAATGAGGGTTGATTCCGATGTCCCGTGTTCCCAAGGCTGCCGCACTAGGGCCTTCGGCTTTTCTCGCTGCGATGCTGGTCTTGGGCGCTGGGCTTCCAGTTGCCGCCGAGGAGACTCCGACCACTGTCACGCGAGTGACCATCGACAGGGTCGCTCACATCTCAGGCAAGTTCGCACCGTCCATCCAAGTGACCGGCACGCTGGCCTGCGACGCTGCCGGGCCGGCCGAACCCACCGAGCAAAGCGCAACGCAACACGGCGTGCAAGGCCAGGCCAATCTAGACCTTCTCGACTTCCCATGTACCACTGAACCACGGCCATTCCGCGTGGTCATCGAGACGTTCGGGTGCGATGAGTCCTCCAGCGCGGGGTGCTTCCGCCGTGGCACGGCGCTCGTCCGGTTTTCGGCGACGGATCTTTCGGTCGAACGGCGGGTAACGGTGCGGCAGGACTGGAGAGGCTGACCTAGCGGACCGGTCGACCGGTCCCGCCCACGTCAGGATCGCCCGGAAGCTTGTCGATGCCGCTCTGCATGACCGCAGTCCCCTGACTGCCGAGGACGTCGCGTTGACGTTCGAGCTCGGCTGTCATCTCCCCAGGTGGAGGGAGACTGCTGCAAGGCCGATGAAACGTCCCTGACGCCGACGTTCATGGCCGCATAGGCTGTCCCTGCCTCAGTGTGACGCCAGACCGAGCGTCGGTGCCCGATAGCTCGGAGAGCGGCTGCCCCAGCGGCCGGCCCCACGCGATCGCTCAGCGGACAGCACGCAGGCACCCCAGTGACCTGTGTGGGTGCGGCGTTGCGCGACGTGATCACAGAACTGGCCGCCTGACGCGGCCGCCATCGTCGTGTCGTGCGACGGTCTTGGAAAGGAGGCGGGATGCGTGCCATCCGCCTAACTGCCGCAGCACTCGCCCTCGCGGTGTTGCTGCCTGTATTCGTACCCGGGACCGCGAGCCCGGTCGCTGCCAGCGGTCGCAGCTGTACCGGTTGGACCAGTCGAACGGTGCCGCCCGAGACGATCCGCGTCTTGCGCCGTACCGGACACGTGGTCGAGGTGGGCTTCCGGCGCTACGTCGCCCGAGTCATGGTCTCAGGCGAGTGGCCGGATTGGCTGCCTTACGGGACGCTGGTCGCGGGCGCCTTCGCCGCGAAGCAGTACGGCTGGTATTACGCCCTGGCAGGCAATCACCGGGACAGCTACGTCAAGAATGGAAAGTGCTACGACGTCAAGGACAGCACCATCGATCAGATGTACGCCCACTTCGGGGATCCGACGGAGCGTCAGAAGCGTGCGCGCAACGCGATGTGGGACCTCAGCCTGCGTCGCGAAGGCCGGGATGGACGCAAGCACTTCATCCTTACCGGCTACCGCTCCTACGGCGGGTCCGATCTCTGCGGCCGGGACGCGCACGGCTGGAAGCTGTATGCGACCTCAGCCCACGATTGCGGTGATCTGGGTTGGAGTGGCAAGAAGATACTCGAGCGCTACTACGGTGGATGGCGCGTCTCATTCCGCGAGCAGGCCACCTGACTGTGACCCATGCGAGTAAGCTCTCGGCTCCATGCCGCGGACGCTTAACGCTGCTTTCCTACTGTCGCTACTGATCGTCTGCAGCGGCTTCGCAGCGGCCTTCCTGGTCCTGCGTCTGCTCATCCCACAGACCGAGATCGCGGCCGGCATCGCAGGACTCTTCCTGGGTGCCGGCCCGTCCGTGCAAAGGACCCTGGAGGCTCGACTTCCCCGTCCCACCCTGCCCCTGCCCTCACTGTCGGGCTACGAGCGGTCCTGGGCCGTCATCCTGCTCCTGGGCACCATATCGGTGGTGATGGCGACCGTGGCCGCGCCCGTCGGGTCGCTGCTGGGCGGTCCGCTGACGGTGGTCGCCGGAAACCTCGCGGCCCTACTGGCCCTCCTGCCGCCGGCTGTCGGCTTCGCGGTCGGACTCTACGCCGGGGCACGCAGCGATCGACACGCCACGCTGGTCGCGCTGGCTGCGGTGGTCCTGGGCTATGTCGTCGCCACGGCGGCCACCGGACCTTTCATCGACCTCGTCTCGGGCGCCTCAGCCACCGCGCCACCGGGTGTCCCACCGGGCCCGCCCGGTGCGCCAGGTGCTTCAGGCGCGCCGCTGGACGCCCCGCCGGATCCGCGACCGATCCTGCTGGGAGATGGAGTCGGCGCGTTCCTCCTCGACAACCGTCTGCCCCTGTTGGTCATCTCCTCACTGCTCGGCGTCTGGCGTGGCCAGCAGAGCCGCCTCTCCGGGTACGTGTCATTCCTTTTGGCGATGATGCCGCCGTCCAGCCGTGCCGCCGTGGTCGAGCTGGCCTACGAAGAGGGACAGCGCTCCAGCGCGGCTCCCTTCACCGCCCCCGGAACGCCGCCCAGGCCGGAGACGTGACGCCCCACGCATGACACCGCTTCAGGCGCGGAGATCCCCGTGGCAGGGGCGGCTCGACTGAGCGCGTCAGCCGAGACGCAGCTCGGCGATGCCCTCACCCAGCCGTCGCCTGACGACGGCCAGCAGCTCGGCGTCATAGGCCACTCCGCCGCGTAGCTGCATCGGTCGCTCGTCAGCACCTGCTGGGATGTGCAGCACCACGGGCGTGTCGCCCGGATGCTCGCGCAGGACGTCACGCAGCGTCTGCAACGCCTGTACCAACGAGTCCTGCGGCGCCCGGGCGAAGCGGACGTGCACCTGTTGCCCGACCGGCGCCTCGATCGGCGCCGTCACGGCCGTCTCCTCGGCAGCCAGGCGGTCGTGCACTTCTTCCGGCCACGGGGCCTCTTCTCCGGCGTCGCTAGCCAAGGATCCGAGGGACATGGGCCCGGGTAGCTCCCCGGCCGGCGCGAGCCGATCGCTGGACCTCACTGGCGTGACCGGAGCTGGATCCGCGGCTGGCGCGGCTGGCGCGACCGGCGCGGACGCCGGCGCGCGGGCGGGCGGTGGACCGTCGATGGCCACTTCCAAGGTACCCTCCAGCGTCACGCCTCGAAGCGGCGATGTGCGCGGCATGGTGCGCACCATGGACGCGGGTGGAGCCAGAGCCTCGGACACGGGCATCGGCACCGGCACCGGCACCGGCACCGGCACAGGGCGGGATATCGGAGCTACAGCGACGGGCGGCGCTGGAGCGGCGGTCACCGCGGTCGTCGCCGGGGCCCCCCGTGCCGCGACGCGCCCACCCCGACGACCTCGATCGCTCACTGCCACATGGCGCGCGAAGGCCTCCGGGCCGAGCTCTCTGGCCGCCTCCCAGGTCCAGACCGAGTCGGCCAGGAGCACGGTCTCGTCGCCCTTGTGGTCGACCCGGCCGGCCACCAGGAGGATGGCGTCCTCGGCCCAGGTCGGGCCGGTCTCCTCGAACACCTTGGGAAAGACGACCACCTCGAGCGAACCCTGCAGGTCCTCCAGCGTGGCCACAGCCATGGTCGCCCTGGCCTTGGTCAGTACGCGGCGGACCCCGGTCACGACGCCGCCGATAACGATGCGCTGTTGATCGAGTTCCTCACCCATGTCGCCGCTATAGGCACTCACGTAGGTGCCGATCTCCGTGGCCAGCTCGCCCAGTGGATGGTCGGAAAGGTACAGGCCCAACAGCTCCTTCTCCCAGCGCAGGCGCTCGCGGGAGGGCGCCTGCGTGGCGTGCGACAGCGGACGCTCCAAGGGCGCACCCTCATCCAGAGCGTCGAACAGCGATGCCTGGCCGCTCACCCGGTCGCGCTGCTGCGCCTGACCGGCGGCCATCGCTTCATCCAGCGCCAGGAGGAGCTGGGCCGGGTGACCGAATCGACCCAGCGCGCCGACCCTGATGAGCGACTCCAGCACACGCTTGTTGCCCAGCCGCAGGTCGACGCGCGCGCAGAAGTCGGCCAGGGAGCGGAAGTCGCCTTCCTTCTCCCGGCTCTCGATGATCGACTCGATGGCGCCATGCCCCACGTTCTTGACGGCCAGCAGGCCGAAGCGGATGGCCTCTCCCTCGACCGTGAAGTGGAGCCCGCTGAGGTGGACGTCCGGCGGGCGGACCTCGATGCCCAGGCGGCGGCACTCCGCGATGGCCGCGGCCACCCGGTCCGCCGTGTCACGGACGGCGGTCAGCACGCTGGTCATGTACTCGACCGTGTAATTCGCCTTGAGGTAGGCCGTCTGATAGGCGATGAGGCCGTAGCAGGTCGCGTGAGCCTTGTTGAAGCCGTAGCGCTCGAAGGGCTCGAAGGCCTTGAAGACCGCGTCGATGGTGTGCGGCGCAACACCGCGCTCGGCGGCCTGCGTGACGAACTTCTCCTTCTGCGCGCGCAGCACCGATGACTTCTTCTTGCGGATGGCATAGCCCAGCGTGTCCGCCTCTGGCCCCGTGAAACCGCCCAGGGCGATGGCCGCGGACATGATGTCCTCCTGGTACACGAAGATCCCGTAGGTCTTGGCCAGGTACGGCTCCAGCAACGGATGCAGGTAGCTCACCGGCTCCTGGCCGTGCTTGCGGCGGATGTAAGCCGGGATGTTGTCCATCGGTCCCGGCCGGAAGAGCGCGACCATGGCCGCAAGGTCGAGCACCGACGTGGGGCGCAGGTCCTTGACGTAGCGGCGCATGCCCGGTGACTCCAGCTGGAAGACGCCCGTGGTCTCGCCCGAGGAGAGGAGGTCGAAGGTCTTCTTGTCATCCAGGGGGATGTGGTCGATGTCGATGGCCTCGCCGCGGTGCTGGCGGATGAGGTCTACCGCCTGGCGCAGGATGGTCAGGTTGGAGAGGCCCAGGAAGTCGAACTTGAGCAGGCCCAGCGCCTCCACCCCGTGCATCTCGTACTGGGTCATGATCGAGTCGGAATTGGTGGCACGCTGGAGCGGCATCAGCGCCGACAGGGGTTCATCGCTGATGACCACGCCCGCAGCGTGCGTCGACGCGTTGCGCGCCACACCCTCGACCTGCCGCGCCAGCTCGATGAGCTTGGCCACCTGCGGATCGGCCGCGACCATCTCGCGCAGGGGCGGCGCGATGCGCAGCGCCTCCTCCAGCTTGATACCCAACTGGTTGGGCACGGCCTTGGCGATGCGATCGACCTCGCTGTAGCTGAAGTTCATGACCCGCCCGACATCACGGATGGCAGCCCGGGCGAGCATCGTGCCGAAAGTGATGATCTGCGCGACGTGATCCGAGCCGTACTT
>JALZLU010000157.1 GCA_030858685.1 Chloroflexota bacterium
CCGCTGGCCGTCCTGGCGACCGGCGCGGCATCGGCCACCGCCGCGATGGTCACCGACGTCGCCGGGGGACCGCTGGGCGCGCTGGTCGCGGCCGCGGCCGTGCTGGTCTTCTTCTGGCCCGGCGCCCTGCCGCTGCTGCTCGTGGGCGGCGACCTCTCCCTGGCCGGCGTCGGCTTCGTCGTGCTGCTCATGACCTACGCGCTGCGGCTGGTCGGCCTGCTCGTCGTGCTGAGCCTGGCGGTCGGCTCCGGCGCGGTGGACAGGGCGTGGATGTCGATTACGCTCATCCTCTGCTCCCTGGTCTGGGCGGGCACGCAGGCAGCCCTCGTCGGGCGGTCCCGGGCCACCCTGTAGTCTTCGCCTGCCATGCCGCCCACGTCCCCTGACGAACCGTCGGGGGACTTCCAGCGGAAGGGTGAGGCCGACGCCTACGCCGCTCTCGGGCTGATCATCTCCGGGGTCATCGTGTGGGGCGGTGTCGGCTACCTGCTGAGCCGGCGGTTCGACAACCAGCTGTTCGTCGCAATCGGGCTCCTGCTCGGCATGGGCGCGGGGCTCTACCTCGTGTGGTTTCGCTACGGTAGGCAGCCATGACCGGCCGCCGGTCCGATCCGGTCTGGACAGGAAGGACGACGTGAGCAGCACGCTCCTCGCCGCCGAGGGAAACGGCTTCACTCCGCCGGGACCGAGCATCTTCGAGCCGCCGCCGTTCTTCACGGTCGCCGGGTTCGAGGTGAACAAGCCGATCGTGGTCGTCCTGCTCGCCAGCGTGATCGTCGCCGCGTTCTTCTACGCCGCCTCCCGCCGCGCGGCCACCGGCAACGGCATGGTGCCGGACAAGCTGCAGTACCTCGGCGAGTCCGCGTACGGCTTCGTGCGCAACGGCATCGGGCTCGAGACGATCGGCAAGGAGGGACTGCGCTTCGTCCCCTTCCTGGCCACGTTGTTCTTCTTCATCGCGGTCAACAACCTGTTCGGGATCATCCCGCCGTTCCAGCTGCCCGGGACGTCGAAGATCGCCATCCCGCTGGCGCTCGCCGTCATGGTCTGGGCGATCTACAACTACCTCGGCATCCAGCGCGCCGGCTTCGTCGGCTACTTCAAGGCGATGATGTTCCCGCCCGGCATCCCGTGGCCGGTCTACATCCTGCTCGCCCCGATCGAGCTGCTGTCCAACTTCATCGTCCGCCCGGTGACGCTCTGCCTGCGTCTGACGCTCAACATGTTCGCCGGCCACCTGGTGCTCGTGCTGTTCGTGCTGGGCGGTGAGTACCTCCTGCTGGAGTACGGCGGCCTCGTCGGGATCCTGGCCGGCTCGGTGTCGATCCTGGCCAGCATCATCGTCACCTTCTTCGAGGCCTTCATCCAGCTCCTGCAGGCCTACGTGTTCACCCTGCTCGCCGCCCTCTACATCGGCGGAGCGCTCGTGGACGAGCACTAGCCCCCCACCTGTCCCGCGCACCACCCCCTTCACGCACGACTCTCGAGAGGAAGACCTGTGGACGGCAGTCTGAACATGGTCGGATACGGCCTCGCGGCCATCGGCCCCGGCATCGGCATCGGACTGATCTTCGCCGCGTACATCAGCGGTGTGGCCCGCCAGCCCGAGGCGCGCGGTGTGCTCCAGAGCATCGCCATCCTCGGCTTCGCCCTTGCTGAGGCCTTGGCCATCATCGGCATCGGCCTCGCCTTCGTCCTCTAGCCGTGGCCTTCGTCAGCACGGCCGTCGCGGTGCTCGCCGTCGAGCCCGGCGAGGAGCCCAACCCGCTCGTCCCGCACCTGTCCGAGCTCATCGTCGGCACGGTGGCCTTCCTCCTGCTCTTCCTGTTCCTGCGCGCGAAGGTCTTCCCGGCCTTCGAGAAGGCGTTCGCCGCCCGCACCGCGGCGATCGAGGGCGGGCTGGCCGAGGCCAAGCAGGAGCGTGAGGAGGCGCACGAGCTGCTCGAGCAGTACCGCGCCCAGTTGGCCGAGGCGCGCACCGAGGCCGGTCGCATCCGCACCGAGGCGCAGGCCCAGCGCGCGCAGATCGTCGAGGAGGCCCGCGTCGAGGCGCGGACCGAGGCCACCCGCATCACCGAGGCGGCCACGGTGCAGATC
>JALZLU010000162.1 GCA_030858685.1 Chloroflexota bacterium
CCAAGCGCGGTGCGCACCTGGCACTCTCATTGGAGCGATTGGAGACGCTCACGGAGCGGCCGCCCCAACGCATCGGCCTGTCGGCCACTCAGCGACCACTCTCGGCCGTGGCCGGCTACCTTGGCGGACGCGAGTCCTCCCAGCAGGGGCCTGGCGCCCAACGGCCGGTGACCATCGTGGATGCCGGCGTGCGCAAGGCACTGGAGCTCCAAGTGGTCGTCCCGGTCGAGGACATGAGCCGTCTGGGCGAGCCCATCCCCCTGGAAGAGGCACAAGGTGGACCGGCCGCGGCAGGCGAGCAGCGCACCAGCATCTGGCCGGCCGTCCATCCCCGGATCCTGGAGCTCATCCGGTCCCACCGCAGCACCATCATCTTCACCAACAGCCGGCGCCTGGCGGAGCGCCTCGCGCAACGTCTCAACCAGCTGGCCGGTGAGGAGCTGGTGCGGGCCCATCACGGCTCACTTGCCCGGGAGCAGCGCGTCCAGATCGAGGAGATGCTCAAGGAGGGCCGCCTGCCGGCGCTGGTCGCCACCAGCTCGCTGGAGCTGGGCATCGACATGGGCGCCGTAGACCTGGTCATCCAGGTCGAGAGCCCCACCAGCGTGGCGCGCGGCCTGCAGCGCGTGGGTCGGGCGGGGCACCAGGTCGGAGAGCCGTCGCGTGGCGTGATCTTCCCCAAGTACCGCGGCGACCTGCTGGAGTGCGCCGTGGTGACGCGGCTGATGCACGAAGGGGCCATCGAACCGACGGTCGTGCCACGAAACCCGCTGGATGTGCTCGCTCAGCAGCTGGTGGCCACCACGGCCGACCGACCTTGGGGTGTGGACGATCTCTACCGGCTGGTGCGACGCGCGGAAAACTTCGCGGAGCTGGGGCGCGACACGTTCGAGTCCGTGCTGGGCATGCTCGCCGGCCAGTACCCCGCCGACGAGTTCGCCGAGCTCAAGCCGCGCCTCATCTGGGACCGCGTGGCCAACACGGTGCAGGCTCGTCGGGATGCGCGGACGGTGGCGGTCATCAGCGGCGGCACCATCCCCGATCGCGGCCTCTTCCCGGTCTTCCTGGCCGACGACGCGGGCGCTGCCACCGCGCACGCTGGACAGGGCACCAGGGCACGCGCCGCGCGGACCGGGGGGAGGCGCGTCGGTGAGCTGGACGAGGAGATGGTCTACGAGGCGCGCGAGGGCGAGGTCATCCTGCTGGGCGCCAGCGCCTGGCGTATCGAATCGATCGGCCATGACCGTGTGCTGGTCTCACCGGCACCCGGCGAGCCGGGCAAGATCCCCTTCTGGAAGGGCGACGGCGTGGGACGGCCGGTGGAGCTTGGTCGGGCGCTGGGCGCCTTCACCCGGGAGATCGGTGAGGCCGGAGCCGCGGGCGGCAAGACGCGCGAGGCCGCGGTGACGCGCCTGCGCGAGCTCCATGACCTGGACGAGCTTGCGGCACGCAACCTGCTGGCCTACCTGGACGAGGAGCGCGAGGCGACGGGCACCCTCCCCACCGACCGCACCATCGTCCTCCAGCGTTTCCGCGACGAACTCGGCGACTGGCGCATCTGCCTCCTGACCCCGTTCGGGGCACGCGTCCACGCGCCCTGGGCGTTGGCCATCGAGAGCCGGCTGCGCGAGCGCCTGGGGCTGGATGTGCAGCCGATCTGGTCGGACGACGGCATCGTGGTGCGCCTGCCGGCCACCGACGAGGGCGCTTCATGGACGGCCTGGAGCGAGGACCCGGCCACCGACCCGGCCGCAGTGGAAGCTGGCGCCGGCTCGGGGCTGGGCGGGCCGGGTGGAAAGGTCGGGGCGGTCGAGGCCGAAGGCGCGGTGCTGATCGCCTCGGACGAAGTGGAGGAGCTGGTGGTGGGTGCCGTGGGCGGCTCCGCGCTGTTCGCCTCACGCTTCCGTGAGAACGCGGCTCGCGCGCTGCTCCTGCCGCGGCGACGGCCCGGCTCGCGAACGCCGTTGTGGCAGATGCGCCAGCGGTCGGCCCAATTGTTGGCCGTGGCCTCTCGCTACGGATCGTTCCCGATCATCCTGGAGACGTACCGCGAGTGTCTGCAGGATGTCTTCGACCTGCCCGCGC
>JALZLU010000209.1 GCA_030858685.1 Chloroflexota bacterium
TCCATATGCACATGTACCGCGCGGACGTGATCGGCACCAGAGCGGCGCTGGCGCTGGGTGAGCGCGGCTTGCCACGACCCTACGTCATGAGCACGGTCCACTCCAGCCGGTTCCGCAGCTACGAGGACCGCGAGCTGCTGCGGGCCCTCACGCCATCCATGGACCGCCTCGTCGCGGTCAGCCGGGCTATCGTCACGAAGCTGCGCGCCGAGGGGCGCGACACGACACCGACCGAGCTCATCTACAACGGCGTGGACCTGTCTCGCTACGACCACCAGGAAGCGTGCTGCACGCTGCCCGAGGAGTACGGCTTCGCGACGGGGACGCCGCTGGTCGGTGTGGTCGCGCGGCTGGAGCCGGAAAAGGGTCATCCGACACTTCTCGACGCATGGCCGCACGTCATGGAGCGCCGGCCGGAGGCGCGGCTGCTCATCGTTGGTGAGGGGTCACGTCGGGAGGCGCTGGAAGAACAGGCCAGGAGCCAGGATCTCCTGGGAGATGAGTGCCATGGCGACCGCTGCGTCGGCACGCGACACGCGCGGCCCGGTGCCAAGGGCGTCTTCACCGGTCGACGCGACGACGTGCCTGCCGTCACCGCCGCGCTCGACGTGGCCGTGCTGCCCTCCTATCGCGAGGCGCAGGGCCTGGTCATCCTGGAGGCCATGGCGCTGTCGCGACCGGTGGTGGCCACCCACGTGGGCGGCATCCCGGAGATGATCGAGGATGGCGTCACGGGCCTGCTAGTGCCGCCGCGCGACGCCCCGGCTCTGGCCGCTGCCATCACACGTCTACTGGAGGACCACCCGCTGGCGGATACGCTGGCGCGGGCGGGCCACGACATGGTCCACGAGCGCTTCTGTTTGGAACGGATGATCGCGGAGGTGGGCGATCTCTACGAAAGCGGCGCGGCCGCTGTCAGCCGCCGCTCGGCGGGGGCGCGGACGGCCGCCTGAGGGGCCAGAGCGGCCCACGGGGTGTCGACCGCGCGGCACGTTCACGAAGCCAGCGCTCCGCCGCCATCCCGAGGATGGGCAGCACCACCAGCCAGTACCCGTAGCTGGCCCAGCGATCCAGGAAGAGCACGACAAGGAAGATGGCGGCGCCGGACAGCACCATGAGCGACCAGCGCCGCACCAGCAGTGAGGCCAGCGCGATGGGAGCGGCGAGGATCCGCAGGGCCGGCATGTTGAGGCTGTTTGCGGGCTCGGCATGGACCGCCGCGGCCATCTCCACGGAGCGCAAGAAGCTGGCCGGTCCCCAGGCCAGCAGCGGACTCCAGAGGATGCTCGTGACGCCCACCAGCGCGACGGCCGCCGCCACTCCGCCGTAGCCCATCGCCGCGGGGAACCAAGCCAGAGCGTAGGGCTTCACGGCCGCCGCCACGGCCAGCAACACGCCACCGGCGATGGGATGCCTCTCCAGCGTGAGCAAGCCGGCCATGAGCAGGAAACCCGGCACCATGTCGTTGATGCCGGACGTCCCGAGCAGCGCCACGAAGAGGAAGCCGGCGAAGATGCCCAGCGTCAGGAAGCTGCGCGTCAATGCCAGCAGGACCATCGTGCCCGTCGCTGCCAGGACCTCGCCCGGGACGCGCAGTGCAGAGGTGAGCAGGGCCAGCGGACCGTAGACGTAGGGCGATCCAGGCGGCTCCGACACCGCGTAGCCGATCCCGTAGGGATTCCCGCCGGCCAGCACCGTGTCAAGCGCGGCACGGCCCACGACGAGCTGATCGGCCGTCTCCGGTATGACCGCCAACACCCATCGCAACCAGAAGCCCCCGGCGGCGATGCAGAGGCCGACCAGAACGGGGCGGTGCCGCAGCAGAAGCCCAGCCGGCACGGCCGCCAAGGCCAGCCACGCCTCATGAAGACCTTCCCTGGCGGCAAGGCTCGCGGTCACCGCCCCCAGGATGGCGAAAGCCGCGACGCCCGCCACGGCCATGATCATGTCGCGTCTCGCAACACGCTCCGTGACGGTCAGCTGCGAGCGAGACACGGGAGGCAGCAGGCGAGTCAGGGCCGGACGGCGCTCCAGTAGCGCTCGGCAGAGCCCTTCACGCCACCCGCCATGGCGATGCGTGCGTGATACCCGGCCAGATCGTCGAGCATGCCCTGGTCACTCTCGAAGAGTCTCGTCACCTGGCTTGCGTAGAGGCGAAGGCCCGCGGCCTTCTGCTCCATGACCTCGGAGATGTCGCTGTAGCGCGCCTCGAGGGACATTCCCGCGGGCAGCTCGAACGGTGCGTCCAAATCGTCGGGGCCCGTGAAGTCCGCCCACCAGGCGTAGGGGAAGTCCTCGTAGAAGGTGAGGTGGTCGACCATCTCCGGCGGCGGCATGACCCAGCGGCGGTCCTCAGCCAGCATGGCCAGGCCGACGTCTCGGCAGAGCTGATGATCGACATGGCCGCCGACCGCCATGGGAAAGTAGACCATCTGCGGTTCTAGGCGCAGGATCTCCTGGCGCAGCAGGTCGTACGGTGGCGGGTCGTCGTCGCGCGGCTGGCCCAGCAGCTCATCATCGCCCTCGTAGCCGCGATAGACCGCGTCGGGCAGATCCAGCCAGACCACCGACGCGTGCCTCAGCCACGCATAGCGCTCGTCCTCCGCCTTGCGGATCTCCGTCGCGTCGGCCGCCCCGAAGTCGATGGCCTCCGCTGTGCCTTGGGCGGACACCGAGTCGGCGATGGGCCGCAGCTCCGTCTCCTCGTTGGTGATGTTCGCGGCGCGGGTCCAGGACGAGCGCTGCCAGAACTGTCGAGCCTGCGTGTTGGCGCGCTCCTGCGTCACGGCGATCCGCTCGGGCTCCGCCAGCCACGGCATCGTGCCATCGGCGTCGGGCAGGACTGGGTAGTCGTTGGCGATGTTGGAGCGCCGGAAGACCTCGTAGTCGGGCCACATCACCTTGGAGCCGAAGCCCAGGGCGGTGCGCTGGTAGTCGCTGAGGTCGCCGTTCTGCCGCGGCCCGCCGGAATAGACCGACACGATGGTCACGGCCTGGCCCAGCTCACGGAGGCTCGCGATCAACCCGCCGCAGGAGAGCGCCGCGTCATCAGGATGCGGGGCGATGAAGACGTGCGTCACGGGCCGAGGATAGCAGCGACCGGAGTCGTGGCGCTCACGCTTCAGCGAACCCGTAGCGGCCCACCAGCGGCACGAACACGCACGGCTCGAGCGATCGCGTGACAAGTCCCGCTTCGGTCCGCTCGATGACCGTGAGCCACTGTTGGTCGCGCGGCCCGAGGGGCATGACCAGCCGGCCGCCAGGCGCGAGTTGGTCGGTCAGTGGGCTGGGTGCCTGAGGGGCTGCCGCCGCCACGATGATGCCGGCGTAGGGCGCACGCGGCGCATATCCCGCGCTGCCGTCCCCCAGGACGACTTCCACCGCGTAGCCCAGTGCCTCCAGACGTGCGCCCGCCTCACGAGCAAGCCGCGCGTCGCGTTCGATGGACACGACGATCGCTCCTGCGGCGGTCAGGACGGCGGCCTGGTAACCGGAGCCCGTGCCAACGTCCAGGATGACCGGCGCCAGCCCTCCGCCCGACCGGCGCAGACCGGGAACGTCGAGCGCCTCGGTCATACGCGCGACCATGTAGGGCTGCGAGATGGTCTGTCCGCTGAGGATGGACAGGGCGCCATCGTCGAAGGCACGAGCGCTCATGTCCTGGCCCACAAAGCGCTCTCGCGGGACCTCACGCATCGCGCGCAGGACCTCTGGTTGTCGAACTCCCCGGCGCTCGATCTGATCGGCGACCATCCGTGCCCGACGTTCCATCACAGAGGCCACCCGCTGCCTCGACTCAGCTGCCGCCAGGTGAGGGCGATGCGCTGGGACTGCCGGCCGGCGATGCACTGGGGCTGCCGGTGGGCGACGCGCTGGGGCTGGCCGCGGGCGACGCGCTGGGGCTGCCGGTGGGCGATGCGCTGGGACTGCCGGCCGGCGATGCACTGGGGCTGCCGGTGGGCGACGCGCTGGGGCTGCCCTCCGGCGAGCCGTCGGCCGAAGGTGATGCACTGGGGCTGCTCTCAGGAGAGCCCGAGGGGCTGACCGCGGGCGACACGCTGGGAGACGGCGAACGACTGGGTCGCGGGGTGGCATCCGGGGTGAGCAGTCCCGCGCCTCCGAAGAGCAGGGCGTAGGCGAAGATCGCCGTGAAGACCGCCACCATGGCGCCCACGAACAACTTGGAGAACCGATCGTCGACGTAGGGCAACTCGTCGCTGGCCACCGGCGTAGTCAGCCGGCTGCCGGTGCCTGCGGGAGGGTCAGTCAGGCTCGGGTCGGCCTCGGATCGCCCAGCTTGGGAGGCCGGCGCGTCGGATGGATCGATTCCCATGGTCGCTGGCTCTTCCCGCTCGGTCAGAAGCTCGTCTCCCTTGCGGGGCGGGTCATCCGGGTGTGGGCGCTGCGTCATCCGTCCTCCGTGGTGTGGGCAGCGCGATTATGGCGGAGGCAGCGGGTCGCGCGCAGATGGCGGGGTCCGCGGTCCTTGAGGAGACGCCTCATGCATCGCGGACGTGCGGCAAGGTCCACGCCACCACCGCGGAGGCGACGGTGATCGCTCCGGCCGCGGCGATCACCAGGCCGACGGGCAAGATCTCCGCGGCCACTCCGGCTACGGCCATGGCACCCATCATCGCGCTGAATACGAGCGTGGATCGGAAGGCCACCACTCGTCCCATGAAGCCCTCCGGCGTGCGCTCCGCAAAGAGCGTCTGAGACGGGATGACATAGACCAGGTTGCCGATGCCGATCCCGACCGCTGCCGTGAGTGCCACCAACAGGTTGCCGGTGAATCCCAGGATCATCGTCGAGATGCCCATCAGCATGAACCCCGCGACCACCATCCTGCCTTTGCCGAAGCGCGCTCCGATCAACCCCACCGCCACTCCACCGATCAGGTTGCCTGCACCGATGGCCGTCTCGAGCGCAGCGAAGCGCAGTTCCCAGCCGCTCAAGCCCCCTTCGAGCGCATCGCGTGCGAAGACCGCCACGAGCGCGATGCTGGCACCGATGGAGAGCTGCGCGAATGTGCTGACGATCGTGTTCTGGAACAGCGCCGGGTCTCCTCGGAGGACCCGCCAGCCGTCCTTCATCTCGGTCGTGAAGGTGCGCAGCGCACCGAACGCTCGGTCGGAGCCAAGGCGGACCGCTGGTGGGATGGTGATGCTCGCGATGAGCAGGCCGCTGACCAGATAGGTCGCGCCATCCACCCAGAATGCGAGTTCCAGCTGACCGCCCAGGACGCCCACGAAGAGACCGGCCAGCGGATAACCCAGGATGTCGGCCATGGTCTCGCCTGTCCAGGTCGCGCTATTGGCTGCCAGCAGGTCTTCGCGCCGAACGATGCGCGGTACGACGGCGGCTTTGGCGGGTCGGAAGAAGAGACTCACGGCGGTGATGGCGAAGACCAGCGGATAGACCAGCGCGATATCGACACTGGCGGCGGCGGGGATGGCCAGTACCAGTGCTGCCCGGATGACGTCGGACAGGACCATCACGCGCTTCTGATCCCAGCGGTCCACGAACGTGCCGGCGATGGGTCCCACCACGAGGTTGGGCAGCATCGCGGTGAGGAACACCAGGGCGGTGGCCAACACGGAGTCCGTGACGCTCAGAACCATTACGCCGAGGGCCACTTGATGGAGCCGGTCCCCAAACATGCTGAGTGTCTGGCCCAGCCAGAAGGCGCTGAATCGTGCGTCCAGCGCGAGACGAACGTAGGGATGCCTGCGGACGCGTCGCTCCGCGAGCGGCGGGACCTGGCCACCGACCACAGCCGATGCCGCGTCGAGGCCACCCGGCGATACGGATCCGGGAGGCAGCGACATCGGTAGCCCCGGGCCCATGCCACCTCCCACGACCATCGGTCGGTCGAAGCCGGTCGACGGCAAGGGAACCGCAGGCTGCGATCCCCGCCAGAGGGAGATCCCGGCTGGAGTCGGCGCAGGATCGCCGCGCAACAGCGTGCTGAAGATGAACCATCCCAAGCCGATGGAGATCAGCACGTCGCCCAGGCTCACGACGTTGGCCAGAGAGGCCAGTGGCAGTGGGATGATGTCGCCCAATGGCCCGCCACGGAGGAGGAAGGTCAAGTCGAGCTCCTGCGGCAGCGCCACGTGGAAGGTCGGCTGCAGGTCTGCCGGTCCCAAGCCAGCGGCGGCCAGTGCCGGCAGGTAGACGGGCATGAACCCGCCGTTCAGCGTCACGGCGATGCCGTTGGCAGCGACACCGACCGCCACGATCGAAAGTCCGGGATGCATGCGGTTGAGCCAGAGGGCGACGGCAAGCACGCCGAAGGCGATCGCAAAGAGCGGCACGCGCAAGAGATCCACCATGGCGTTGTCGGCCGCGAGTGCTGCCTGAGTGCCGAAGCGGACGGCTATCGCGAGGACGATGAGCAGGGCGAAGCGGAGCCGGACATTGATGAGGCAGTCCAGGCGGCCGCCGAACAGCAGCCCCAGCAGCAGCCCCGCGATCGCGCCGATGAGGATCATGGGGCTCGTCGCGGCCAGCAGCTCGCGCCGGTCAGGAGGCGCCGCCCTCGGTGCGAAGGGCGCGGG
>JALZLU010000254.1 GCA_030858685.1 Chloroflexota bacterium
CCGCTGGATAGTGAGACGTTTCTCAGGCTGCCCTCATGTGCGTGATGCGTCGCTTGATGACCACACGTTAGGCAGCTGGCCTGAGCCAGGCCTGAGAGGGCGATGAGAAAGCGCTTATCTGGGAGTCCCTCAGCGCACGCGGATGCACCGTGGATCAGCGCCACGCAAGCGGGTCATCGGGGGATCAGCGCACGCGTGCACGGATGCGCCGCCGAGCCACCCTCCGGGCCGACGGCAGCAGTGCCTCCAGCCACTCGGCCATCTCTGCAGCGGTCGGCCGCTGCACTGGGTCCCTGGCCAGGCAGGCTCGGATAGGCGCCTCGATCTCCTGCGGCACGCGCGGAGAGAAGGGCTCCGGATCGGCGGTCCGTTGCGGATAGCCGACTTCCGAACTTCGCGGCACGGGGAACGGCAGGCGTCCGTTGGCGGCCATGTAGAGCGTCACTCCCAGGCCCCACACGTCGGTCTTGGCGTCCATGCTCGTGACCGTCGCGCCGTCAGTCTGCTCGGGCGCCATGTACTCGTCGGTGCCCAGCGGGGAGGTGAGCTCGCGGACCTCTTCGAAGGTCCGTGCCAGGCCCAGGTCGATGAGCCGCGGGGCCGCACCCATGATCGTGTTGCGTGGCTTGAGGTCCAGGTGCAGGTAGCCCGAATCATGCATGAAGGCCAGCGCCGAGCACAGCTCCAGGCCGAGCGGCACCAGCTGTTCTGGGGCCAGCGGACCGAAGCGGCGGATCAGCGTGGAGAGGCGTGGCCCGTCGAGCGACTCCAACACCAGGTGGGGCCGGGGACCGTCAGGTACCGCATCGAAGCAGCGCACGATGGAAGGGTGCTGCAGGCGCGCCAACGCGAGCGCCTCGCGTCGGAGTCCACGATGCGCGGCTTCATCGTCCAGCTCCGTCGGCCGCAGCACCTTGGCCACGATCAGGGCATGCAGCCGGTCATCCCAGGCCAGGTACGCCTCTGAGCGCTGGCCCCCGCCCAGAAGGTGGATGGCGTGGCGACCCGGGACGATCTCGTCGCCCTCCTTGAAGCCCCAGCTTCGGTCAGCCATCCAACCACTCCTCTCCGCGCTAGGCGGGCCTTGCTCCGAGCCGACTGATAGGGGGTTGCAAGGGAACGTCCCGCCTGCAAGACTATCCCGAGCCCGGTCCCCCGGAAGGACCAACCAAAGACTGCGCCGACGACCAAGCCCAAGCCTTCGAACGGGTCGCCGTTCCGTCGCACCAGTGTGCCGTCCCCCAGGACGGTCGCCCGGAGCCCGCCCCAGCGGAGCTCAGGACATGGTGGGACCTTCCGTGCTCCAGCGCACCCCGGACATCGTCGTCGGCCACCACCCACCGTCACCGCGCCTGCCCCGCACGGTGTTCTGGCAGAAGAGGAGGCACGACTGTTGTCAGAAGCCAATAGCGGCGCCCGTGTGGCGTCTCACCCTTCGAGCCCGCCGTCGGCGCGCTCGCTCCGTCGATCTCCGCTCCGGCGCCCCTCCCTCCGACTCTTCGTCCGGCGCCCCTCCCTCCGACTCATGACTGCAGCCGCACTGGCGGGCATGCTCGTGGCCGGCGCTGCAGGTCCAACGGCAGCGCACCATCCCAGCTTTCACATCGATGCTGCCGACCCTGCGCGGGTCACGACCGGCGCCGGCCTGCGTCCCGGAGACCTGGTCACGGACAACGGCATCAGCATGGTGGTCCCGAAGCGCGGGCACATGACCTGGGGCGAACTCAAGTTCGATGACGGCAGCTTCCAGACGCTGTCCGTTGAGACCGATCGCGATGGATCCGTGCAGCTTCTGCAATGGGGCGATGAGGCCGCAGGCATCGATGCTCATCTGCCGGGCACGACGGCTCTGGTGGATGCTCAGGCCTCGGCGGGCGGCGCCAAGGTGGCGCTCGAGCCGGACGGATCGTCTGGCGGCAGCAGCGAGTGCTCCGACCGTGCCTACAACCGTTTCAGCTTTCGTATCCCCCGCCTCCAATGGCGCTACGCGTCAGGGACGACGCCCTCCAAGTTCCGCAACCGGACCAACGGCACGACGCAGGTCATCAACGCCCTGAAGCGCGCCAACCGCAACATCACCGGCGCTCGGAACCTGTGCGGCCGATCCGATCTCATCAGCGCTCAAGGCACGTACCTGGGTACCACCACGCGCAGCCCGAACATCAACAGCAGCGGCTCATGTACCGGCGGCGATGGTCAGAGTGTCATCGGCTGGGGCAGCCTGCCTGCCGGCTCGATCGCCGTGGCCTGTGTTGCGGGCATCACCGGCGGGATCGCCTATGAGGCTGACATCCGCATGAACTGGAATAAGGCCTATGAGACCAAAAAGGCGTACTGCAGCGGGGAGCTGCTCATCGAAGCGGCCATGACCCACGAGTTCGGACATGTCTACGGCATGGCCCACGTGAGCTCATACAGCAGCCCACACCTGACCATGCAGCCTCGGGTGAGCTACTGCTCCATGGGGCATGCGCGGCTGGGTC
>JALZLU010000256.1 GCA_030858685.1 Chloroflexota bacterium
GGGGATCGTCTCGGACCAACACGATCCCGGCGGCTTCCACGGCCACATCAGTGCCCGCCCCGATGGCGATGCCCACGTCGGCCTGCGCCAGGGCGGGAGCGTCATTGACGCCGTCGCCGACCATCGCGACGCGCGTGCCGCCTGCCTGGAAGCGGGATACGGCGGCGGCCTTGTCGGCGGGAAGGACTTGTGCCGCCACCTCGTCGATGCCCAGGCGGCGGGCCACCGAGTCGGCCACGGCCTGGCTGTCGCCGGTGATCATGGCCACACGGATGCCCAGACGGTGAAGCGCCTCGATGGCTTCGGCCGACTCTTGCCGGACCTCATCCTCGACCGCCAGCGAGCCCAGGACGCGACCGCCGGCCACCACGTGAAGGACGGTTCGGCCCTCGGTGGCCCAGGCAGCCTCGGTATCGGACGAATCCTTGGAAGGCTCGATGCTCAGCTCGGTGAGCAGTCGCGGGCCGCCCACGTGGATGGATCGACCCTCGACCGTGGCTCGCGCCCCGCGTCCGGCCAGCGCCTCGAAGTCGGCGGCTCCCTGAACGGCCGTTCCCCCCTTCTGCGCGGCAGCCACGATGGCCCGCGCCAGGGGATGCTCAGAGTCCGCCTCGACGGCTGCCGCTAGCGCCAGCACCTCGTCCTCGGTGGCGCCGGGCGCCGCAGCGATGGCTGCCAACACCGGTTGGCCCCGCGTGAGCGTGCCCGTCTTGTCGAAGATCACCATATCCAGTTCGCGCGCCCGCTCCAATGCGAGGCGATCCTTGACCAGCAGCCCGTTGCGAGCACCAAGCGACGTCGAGATGGCGATGACCAGCGGGATGGCCAGGCCGAGCGCGTGCGGGCAGGCGATGACCAGCACCGTCGCGGTGCGCACCAGCGCGCCCTCCTGGTCGCCCAGCAGCCACCACACGGCCAGCGTCAGGACGCCGGCGACGAGGGCCACATAGAAGAGCAGGGCGGCGGCACGATCGGCGAGGGCTTGCGCGCGGGACGCCGAGGCCTGCGCGGCTGCTACCAGGCGCATGATCCCGGAGAGGGCCGTCTGCTCACCGACCGCGGTGACCCGCACCCGCAGGCTCCCGCCGGCGGCCACGGTGCCGGCCACGACAGCCGCGCCGGGCTCCTTGGCCACCGTCCGGGACTCGCCGGTGATCATCGACTCATCGACGTCGGCCACGCCCTGGACCACGGTGCCGTCGGCTGGCACCCGCGTGCCCGGCCGGACGAGGACGACGTCGCCCACGCGGAGCATGTCCAGGGAGACCGTCTCGACGCCTGCGTCGGTCACCCGTTCAGCCGTGTCGGGAAGCAGCTCGGCCAGGGCCGCCAGCGCGCCGCGAGCCTGGGCGATGGAGCGCATCTCCAGCCAGTGGCCGAGCAGCATGATGGTGATGAGCGTCGCCAGCTCCCACCAGATCTCGACCTCGAACAGCCCCAGTGTGCCTGCCCAACTGGTCACGAAGGCCACGACGATGGCCAGGCTGATGAGCGTCATCATGCCCGGCTGCCGGTCGCGCAGCTCGCCCGCCGCACCGCGCAGGAAGACCAGCCCGCCGTAGACGAAGACGATGGTGCCGAAGAACGCCGGGATGTAGGCAGAGCCGGAGAACATGGGCGCCATGAAGCCCAGCCACTCCTGGACGTCATGGCTCCAGATCAGCGTCGGGACCGTCAGCAGCAGCGAGAGCCAGAACTTGTCGCGGAACATGGCTACGGAATGGCCGGCGTGCTTGTCGTGGCCATGGGCCGACTGCGCGTGACCGCTGCCCTGCGCCGCGTAGCCAGCGTTTTCGGTCTGGGGATCCGCCGTCCCGGCCGCCTCCTCGAGATGCTCCTCTCGATCCTCGTCGTAGGGTTGACGATCGTCCTGACCCATCGGTGTCCTCTTGTTTCCTCGGTATTCGCTGACGAGCATGGGCGCCGCGACCCCCGCGTGACGCCATCCTGCACCCACCTGTGCCGGGCGTGAAACATCGGTCGGTAGTCGATCGACAACGCCGGCTTGTCAGTCCAGTGCCGTACCTGATGCTACGCGGCAATAGTAGTCGCCAAAGGCTGCGTGGGCCTCTGCCAGGACGTACGATCGCGCCTCATGGAAGAGCGGCGCGACACGGATCCCGGTCTTGATGCGCTGGAGCTCCGTGAGCTGCGTTACTTCCTGGCTGTGGCCGAAGAACTGAGCTTCACCCGCGCCGCGGAACGGCTCCACCTTGCCCAGCAGGCACTCAGTGCGTCGGTCCGCCGGCTGGAGGATCGGCTGGGAGTAGCCCTCTTCACGCGGACCACGCGCCACGTGGCCCTGACATCCGCGGGAGAGACCCTCGTTGACGGTGCCCGAGCGGTCATCGCTGCCGCCGCCGATGCGCTCGATCGCGTCGACCAGGTGGCTCAGGGCCGCCGCGGGCGCCTGTCCATCGGCTTCTCCACTGCGGCGGGCGGTGTCCCTATCGTGCGGGAGATCATGCGCGGGTACTCGGAATGGGCTCATGAGGTCGACGTCGTGGCGGCCGAACGGGACTTCTCCGATCCGTCGGCCGGGCTGGCGGACGGGACCACCCAGGTGGCGTTCATCTTCGGACCCTCGCCCGTCGCCGGACTCTCGTCCGTGACGCTGCTGGAGGAGAGGCTTCTGGTGGCGATGCGCCCCGACGACGCACTGGCAGCGCGAGGATCCATCACGGTCGAAGAGCTGGGCGACCTGCGCTGGCTGCGTGCGCCCGCCGCGCAAGGACCCTGGGAGTCGTTCTGGTTCACCCATCCGGCCGGCGGGCCGTCCGGCCCGGTGATCAAGACGGCGGCTGAATGGGTGGCCGCCGTGGAGGCCGGCCGGGGCGTGGCCTACACCATGCCCACGGTGATGCAGGACTTCGCCAACAGGCGCATCCAGGTGGTCCCTGTCGAAGGACTTCCGCCGGCGGCCCTGCTGATGGCCTGGCACACCGACGATCCGGATCCCCTGGTCCAGACGTTCGTCAGCCGAGCGCTGGAGCTCCTGGGCCCAGGGACGAGCAAGAGCGGATAGCGCCCCGGGGCGGCCGCCGCCGGCTGGCCCGTCGAGCGCTCGCGTCGCTCACCTCCCCGACCGCTCACAAGGCGCCGTTGTGGCGGCATCACCACTGCGTGTTTGTCTGCGGCTCGTCCCGGCCGGATGCTCAGGGGGAGTATCCCGGATCCATGCACGGGATGCAGCAGCCGCCTGGAGGCCCTCATGTCTATCACTTCCCCCGACCCGCGTCGGTGGACGGCGCTCGCCCTCATCGCTGTCGCCCAGTTCCTCGTCATCATGGATACCTCGATCATCGGGGTGGCTTTGCCCGAGATCCAGCGGGCGATCGGCTTCTCGCAGGCCGAACTCTCGTGGGTCTTCAATGCCTACGTCATCGCCTTTGGCGGCTTGCTGCTGCTGGGCGGTCGCCTGTCCGACCTCTACGACGCACGCCGGGTCTTCGCCGCTGGCTTCGCCATCCTTGCGGGCGCCTCCCTCACGACCGGGATGGCGGAGTCAGAGGCCGTCCTGCTTGCCGGTCGAGCACTGCAAGGCGTGGGCTCGGCACTCATCGCCCCGGCAGCGTTGACGCTCCTGATGACGCTCTTTTGGCACGACCCGCGGGAGCTGACCAAGGCGCTCGCGCTCTATGGCGCGGCGGCACCCGCTGGCGGGACCGCTGGTGTCTTTCTGGGCGGCTTGTTGACCGACGCGGTCGACTGGCGCTGGGTCTTCTTCATCAATGTCCCCATCGCACTCGTCGTGCTGGCCGCCATCCGCGGCGTCCTGCCGGCCGGTCTGGCGCGACGTGGCACCCTTGACATCGTCGGCGCTCTGGCCGTGACCGCGGCTCTGTCTCTGGCGGTGTTCGGCATCGTCCGCGCTCCCGAGATCGGCTGGGCTGCGCTCGAGACGCTGCTCGTGCTGGGTGCAGCGGCCGGCCTGCTGGCACTCTTCGTCGTGCTTCAGATGCGCGGACGCGAGCCACTGATGCCCCGGAGCATCTGGCGGGCGCCGAACCTCGCTGCCGCGAACGTTGCGATGGCGCTGCTGGGCGCGGCCTGGATCCCGATGTGGTTCTTCCTCAACCTCTACCTGCAACAGGTCCTTCGTTTGGGCGCGTTCAAGGGCGGCGCGGCACTGCTGCCCTTGACCGTGACCATCATGGTCCTGATGGTCGGCGTGACGGGACGCATCGTGAGCCGCTTCGGCTTCAAGGCGCCGCTGGTCACCGGCATGCTGCTGCTGGCTGGTGGGATCGGCTGGCTCTCGGTCGTCCGGGCCGACGGCTCGTTCGTCACTGACGTCCTCCCTGCGACGATAGTGGCTGCAACCGGTATGTCGCTTGCCTACATCCCCGCGATGCTCGCAGCCCTATCGGGAGCGCAGCCGACAGTTGCTGGCCTCGCGGCGGGTATCGTCAACACGACCTACCAGGTTGGTTCAGCACTGGGTCTGGCAGTCATCGCAGTGGTCGCCACGGCCGCGGGGGCTGGTCAGCTGGGCGACGTCGAGGCTCTGACCGACGGCTTCCGAGCCGCCTTCATCGGGGCCGCGGGAATCGCCATCGCCGGAGCCACACTCGCCGTCTTCACGCTCCGGCGGCCGGTCTCGACCGACGCGCCAGCCGCCGAATCCGCCTGGGGCCGTAGCGGGAGCGACGTCACGTCCGCGGATGGATCAGCGCGGGCGCGACCATGACGGCCGGCGCACACGACGTGCTTGACGGTGCGACTCTGCTCATCGATCCATTCGCTTGAGGCCCGGCGTGGCGGTCGCCGGGCCACGTTCAGTGCGCTACAGCGGGACGCGTCGATCCGTGGGTCGCTCTACCTGGACGCGGAACGATGTCCGGTCGCGGCAGGAGTGGCCTTCGTCCTCGGCCAGAACGCGGTACCGTCCCGGCTCCAAGGGCTCGAGCGTTTCGCCAGAACCGTCATCGGCGTTGAAGGTCACATCGAACCACGTCGACTCCGGGGCCAGGTGGACGAAATAGATGGTGCCCATGCGCCCGGGGCCCGGGTAGCGGACCTCCAGCAGGATGTGCACCGGTGCCTCGAATGACCCTGCCGGGAAGCCGCGGCCCTGGATCACGAAGGGATCGTCCGGGCCACCGACACCGGGTGCCACGGAGATGGAGCACCCGCCCTGAGCCGCCGAGACGGCGCCGCCGCTCCCGGCCACGAGAACGAGCGCTGCCACAAAGGGGATGAGACGCCGCATGGATCGCTCCTCTGCCTGTTGAGGCGTTCGGAAGACCACCGATCGTCGGTAGTCTGATCTCGCGCCTTCGACAGATCACATGTCCGGGTGCGGCCGTGACCTTTCAGCCGGAACTCTCCCCATTCAACTTCCGTCTAGCGGCGCATGCACAGTGGCGGGGGCGAAGCGGACGCTGCCGTCTTCGAAGAGCTGTTCGAGGCGCACGGCCGCGCGGTACTGGCCTATGCACTGCGCCGCTGCGCGAACGCGGCTGATGCGGAGGACGCTGTAGCCGAGACGTTCACGGTCGCCTGGCGGCGTCTCACCCGAGTCCCGCCCGGCGGGGAGGCTAGACCGTGGCTGTACGGAGTCTGTCGTCGCGTTATCGCTAATCAGCGGCGGGGAGAGGCGCGCCGCTGGCGTCTCCTGGGCCGCCTCACTCGGCATGAGCCCGCGATCCGCACGAACGCCACGGAAGGGTCCGGGCGGTCCGGGCGAGCCATCGAGGCTCTCGGACAGCTTCGAGGCGACGATCAGGAACTGCTTCGCCTGGTGGCTTGGG
>JALZLU010000266.1 GCA_030858685.1 Chloroflexota bacterium
AGGCAGGACCGGCGGCAGGGTCCACGGCGTCGATCTCGTCATCGTCCTCAGACCGGTCATCGGCTGCTTCGAGTTCGATCAATGATCGGTCTTCGACGTTGTCCAGCTGGATGTCTTCGGACGGCACGTCCTCGGCGTGGTCTCGAGCCGACGACTCAGAGGGCCCGATGGTGGCCGCTGGTTCGGGGCCATCGATGGCTTCGCTGCCCTCGTCGGCCATGCCGGAAGCGAATGGAGACTCGCGCGACCCGAACACGGATCCGGCACCCACGACGGCAACGGGCGTGCTCGGAGGGATCCACGCCGCTGCCACGGTCGCGGCGCGAGCGATGGCCTCGGCCGGATCGGCTGGGTCCGCCTCAGGGGCATCCGTCCCAGCTTCGGTGTCAGGCGTGGCCGAGGGCTTGTCACCAGCGTCACTCAAGACTCATGTCCCCCTGGTTCGAGCCGTTCCACGATGGTGGCGATGCCCTGGCCGACACCGATGCACATCGTGGCCAAACCGAAGCGCGCCTCGCGGCGCTGAAGTTCATGGACGAGCATGGTGATGAGGCGAGCGCCGCTCATGCCCAGTGGGTGCCCCATCGCGATGGCGCCACCATTGACGTTGACCCGCTCGGCGTTCAGGCCAAGCTCACGGATGCAGGCCAAAGACTGGGAGGCGAAGGCCTCATTGAGCTCGATCAAGTCGAGGTCATCGACGGTCAGTCCGGCCCGCTCCACCGCCTTGAGCGTGGCCGGGATGGGACCGAGACCCATCACCGACGGATCGACGCCCGCCACGGCCGTGCTCACGATGCGGGCAAGCGGCTGGAGGCCATGGCTGCGTGCGAAGCCGGCCTCCACCAGGACCACCGCACTGGCGCCATCGTTGATGCCCGAGCTGTTGCCGGCCGTGACGGTTCCGCCGTCACGAAAGGCGGCCCGGAGACGACCCAGCGCTTCTCGGCTGGTATCAGGCCGCGGATGCTCATCGCGGTCAACGACGACGGGCTCTGACTTTGGCTGCGGCACGCTGACCGGCACGATCTGGCCGTCGAATCGACCGCTCTCGATCGCTGCGATGGCGCGTTGGTGGCTGCCCAGCGCGAAGGCGTCCTGGTCCTCGCGCAACACGCCGTGCTGTTGCGCCACGTTCTCGCCGGTCTCCCCCATGGTGTAGGGGTGGTGCAGCTCCGACAGGCGCGGGTTGATGAAGCGCCAGCCGAGCGTGGTATCGACCAGACTGTGTTCGCCGCGCTCGAAGGCCACCTCGGGCTTGGCCATGACGTACGGCGCGCGGGTCATCGACTCCACGCCACCGGCCACGAAGGCATCGCCGTCGCCGGCCATGATGGCGTGCGCTGCGGTGTTGATAGCCTGCAGTCCCGAGCCGCACAGCCGATTGACGGTCTGCCCGGCGACAGCCGTGGGCAGGCCCGCCAGCAACGCCGCCATGCGGCCGACGTTGCGATTGTCTTCGCCGGCCTGGTTGGCGGCACCCAGGATGACGTCCTCGATCAGGCTGGAGTCGATGCCGGAGCGCTCCACCGCAGCGCGAACGGCGATGGCCGCCAGATCGTCGGGCCGCACGGAGCGTAGAGCGCCACCGTACCGGCCGACGGGCGTACGGACCGCGCTGACGATCCAGGCCTCGCGAAGGGGCCGCGACAGGTCTCGAGTCATGCGCGGATTGTAGGCGGGTGATCGGGACTGGCACGCGGAGAGCCGGACCTTCGGCTGATCTCGCAGCGACCTTTGGCGGTGCCTGCCGCGAATGGATCCGAGGTTAGATGCGAGGTGAACGGGCAGCCCTCCACATCGGGACTGTCCGCCCCACCGTCACGCATGGGATCCTGTGGAAAGAGAAGCTACGCCGACGCCCACGGGCGTGCAGTCCGCCCCCGATGATGGCCACCGCGCACGCGGACAGAGCCTGGTCGAGTTCACGCTGTTCTTGCCGGTCATCCTGCTGATCCTGCTCGTCGCCCTTGACTTCGGGCGCGTGTTCATGGGATACGTGACCATCCAGAACATGGCCCGGATCGGAGCCAACTACGCCGCCGTCAATGCCACGGCCTGGCAACCCGGAACGGCCGACTCGAACAGGCAAGCCCGCTACAACCAGCTGATGAAGTTCGACGAAGCGGAGGCGATGGGTTGCCCGCTCCCCGCCACCCTGCCGTCGCCGGTCTTCAGCGGGTACACGCTCGGCTCGAATGCCCGCGTCGACATCGGCTGCGACTTTCAGCTGATCACGCCCTTCCTGTCGAGCTTCATCGGCGACGGCGCTCAGAACGTGCCCATCAGCGCCACCACCAACTTCACCGTTCGCACCGGCTCCGTCGACATCGGGAGCATCGGCGGGGGCGGGCTGCCGTCGGCCGCTCCGGAGGTCTCCGCGCCCCCTAGCGCTGAGCCATCGGCCTCGCCAGCGCCCTCGGCCTCGCCCGCTCCGGGCCCGTCTGGATCCCTTGATCCGGGCGCCTCACCTGCGCCGACGGCGGCGCCGACCATCCCGCCCGTAACGGTCGGCTTCCATGGCACCCCCACGAGCGTCGACTCGCAGGGCGGCGGCCCCAGCCCCTCACC
>JALZLU010000322.1 GCA_030858685.1 Chloroflexota bacterium
CATCACCTCGCGACCGATGCCGTCCCCTGGGATGACCGCGATGCGGCGGTGTTCAGGGGGGCTATCAAGCGGGCTGGTCATGGGCGTCAACTGTAACGAGTCGAACGCAGGGAGGGACCGTTCGTGCGAGGCACTCGTGGCAGCGCATCCTTGCCGCGACCCTGCCCTGGCCACCCAGGGCTGCCAGCATCGCTGGCCGTCCACACGCCCTGCCGTTCCTGACTTGACACCGTCCGAGCCGCGGCCTACTCTCGGCGCAACCCCGGCACTGACGACGTTTCCAGTATCAATTCTCGGGTCGTCGGCGCGGGCGTTCCCCACGATTCGGAGGAGGAAACGTGCAGGAGACCCGTTCAGCGACCGAGGCGCGCCGCAGGTTCGCCCGTTGGTCTGCACTATTCGCGGTGATCGCGCTCGTCGCGGTCGCCTGTACCAATCCGGCCGCCAGTCAGGCGCCGCCCACGTCGGCATCTACGCCCGCGTCCCAGGCTCCAGTGGACTCCGAGGCTCCTGAGTCTGAGGCTCCTGAGTCCGAGGCTCCGTCGGAGTCGGAAGACCCGGCCAGCGAGCCGCCCGCCTCGGGCGATCCCTCGGGCGAGTCGTTCAAGATCGGCTACATCTCCCTGGGCGACTCGGTGCCCTTCGTCAAGCTCGTGTCCGATGGCATCCGCGAGGCCGCCGAGGATGCCGGTCAGGAGCTCATCTTCTGCGACTCAGAGATCGACGCTGCCAAGGCCCTCGCCTGTGCGCAGAACCTGAACGTGCAGGGCGTTGACGGCGTCATCAACTTCCAGGTGTTCCAGGACAGCTCACCTGAGATCTGCGCGGCCTACGGCGACGTGCCGACCATCGCCGTGGACATCGTCCAGCCGCCCTGCCAGATCGCCTTCATGGGTGCCGACAACCGCGAGGCCGGCCGCATGGCCGGCGCTGCCATGGGCGAGTACGCCGAGAGCGAGTGGGACTGCGAGTACACGGCCTACGTCTCGCTGGAGTCGACCGCCGCCGGGGCCGCCAACACGGACCGCATGGGCGGCTTCCGCGACGGCTTCCAGGAGTTCTGTGAGATCACCGACGACAAAGAGAACATCCTCGACGGGGCGGACCGGACCGACCCGGCTCTAGAGCAGATGACCAACCTGCTGGGTGCGCTGCCCGGCGACCGGATCGTCGTCGTGGCCATCAATGAGGATGGCATCCTCGGCGCCATCGCTGCGGCCAACACGCTGGGCCGCCAGACCGACTTGTGGTACGCCGGTCAGGGCGCCGATCCCTCCGCCTGGAAGGACATCGCCTGCAACCCGAACTACATCGCCACAGTGGCCTACTTCCCGGAGCGCTACGGCCAGTTGCTTCTTCCCAACATGATCGCTGCGCTCAAGGGTGAAGAGATCCCTGAGGAGATCTTCACCGAGCATGAGGTCATCACCCGCGACAACATCCGCGACATCTATCCGGAAACTCCGGCCTGCTGACCCTCGCGCTCTGAGCCGAGCTCACCGATGACCTTCGCCCTCCAGGCCAAGGACATCCGCAAGTCCTTCGGTGGCGTCGAGGTCCTCCATGGCGTGGACCTCGAGGCCGTCGGCGGCTCCGTGCTGGCCCTGCTGGGTGAGAATGGCGCCGGCAAATCCACTCTCGTCAAGATCATCGCTGGGGACTACACGGCAGACGCGGGCGAGATCGTCGTCGACGATGTCGCCCATCCGTCACTCACCCCCATCACCGCCCGGGACCTGGGCGTGGCCATCATCTTCCAGGAGTTCCAGGACGCTCCCACACTGTCCGTGGCCGAGAACATCTCCCTCGGCCGTCTGCCCAACCGACTGGGCATCGTCGACTGGCCCGCCGTCAACCGGCGGGCCAAGAAGATCCTCAAGGAACTGGACGTCAACATCGATCCGAGCCGGCGCGTCTCGACGCTGCGCGTGGGCGAGCGCCAGATCATCGAGATCGCCCGGGCCCTCTCGCGCAAAGCACGTCTGCTCATCCTGGACGAGCCCACCGCCGCGCTGTCCCATCACGAGGCGGAGACGCTCTTCACCTTCGTGCGCCGCTTGCGCGAACAGGGCGTGGCCATCATCTACATCACGCATCGCCTAGACGAGGTGACGGCCATCGCCGACCGCGTCCAGGTACTGCGCGATGGGCACGTGGCGCTGCTGGCCGAAGTGGCCCAGACCGATCGTGCCTCGATGATCGAGGCCATGGTGGGGCGGCACATCTCGGAGATCGCGCGTCCCCCGCTGTCCACCACGGTCGGTGCCGGCGAGCCGGCCATCCGCTGGACGAACGCAGCCTCTGACGACGACTTCCGTGACGTCTCCATCGACGTCCACCGAGGCGAGACCGTCGCCATCTACGGCAAGCTCGGATCAGGGGCCGCCGAGGTGGGCGAGACCGCCTTCGGCCTCAGACGCGTGACCGCCGGCACGCTGCAGATCCACGGCAAGGCTGTGGTCATCGACGGCCCGGTGGCCGGGGTCCACGCCGGCGTCGGCTTCCTGCCGGCCGATCGCAAGGTGGGCGGCGCCTTCATGGTCCGGCCGGTCATGGAGAACGTGGCGGTGGCGTCCTGGGGCCGGCTGGCAAGGCTCCGCCAGTTCATCTCCAGGGGCACCGAGGCGAGGGCCTACCGGCGGTGGCACGACAGGCTCTCCATCCGCTCGCGCAACGACCCGCGCCAGGCCATGGGTACGCTCTCGGGCGGCAATCAGCAGAAGGTGCTGCTCGGTCGCTGGCTCGAACGCAGCAGCCAGGTGCTCGTGCTCATCGAGCCGACCCGCGGCGTGGACGTGGGGGCTCGGCTGGACATCTACCGAGCCTTGCGGGATCTCTCGGCCGAGGGCGTCGCGGTCCTTATCAGCACCTCGGATTACGAAGAGGCCGTGCAGGTCGCCGACCGGGCATACGTCATGGCCAAGGGAGCCGTCGTGGCGCACCTGACCGGCGACGCGGTCACGACCACGCGGCTGCTGGCCGCATCAGGAGGGTGAACCCCGTGACCTCGCAGGATCCGAACCTGGTGCCAGCGCCCGCGGCCTCCACAGCAGGGACGGGCGAGGTAGCCACGGGCCAGCCGGACATGCCGGGTACCCGCAGGCGCGGGCTGTCCGTGCCCGAGACCGGCGCTCTAGTCGCCGTGCTCATCGGGTTGTTCATCTACTTCTCCGTCTCCTCGCCGTTCTTCCTCAACAGCGAGAACCTCATCAACATCCTGCAAAACGTGGCCGTGGTGGGGATCATCGCGTGCCCTGCCACGCTGCTGCTCATCTCCGGCCAGTTCGACCTGTCGGTCGGCTCCGGTGTCGGCTTCGCCGGCATGCTCATGGCCGTGGCAGCCCTGGCACCGGGCACCGGCGGTGTGGACCTTCCACTTGCCATGAACCTCCAGGTCTCGTCAGCATTCCTGGTGGCCGTGGCCGGGACGCTGCTCATCGGCTTCATCAACGCCTTCGCCGTGACGGTCGTGGGCATCAATGCGCTCATCACGACGCTTGGCACCCTGGCCATCTTCCGCGGGCTGACCAAGGTCCTCGGCGACGGCCAAACGATCCGCATCGAGAGCTTCGGCGGGCTGGGTGTGCTGCGCTTCCCGGAGGGCGGACTGCCGGTGATAGGGGTCGGCATCCCCTTGCCGGTGTACATCTTCGCGGCAGTCGTCATCGCCTTCTGGGCAGTGCTGCGCTACACCGTCTACGGCCGCTCGCTGTACGCCATCGGCGCGAGCCCAACTGCCGCACGGCTCGCGGGCATCCGGGTCAAGCGGGTCATCTTCATCGCGTTCCTGCTGTCCTCGCTGTGCGTGGCATTGGCCGGTCTCATCCGGCTCTCGCAGGTGGCCGGTGCCTCGGTCAACTCAGGTCTGGGCATCGAACTCTCGGTGATCACGGCGGTAGTGCTGGGCGGGGCGAGCCTCTCCGGGGGCCGTGGCGGCATCGGCGGGACGGTCCTGGCGGTGCTTATCGTGGGAGTGCTTTCGAATGGCCTCATCCAGATCAGGGTCCCTTCGTTCTGGATCGAAGTCGCCGGCGGTCTGCTGCTGCTGGGCGCGGTAACCGTGGACAGGGTCCGCGTCCGGCTCACGACCGCGGAAGCGTGACGGCCGTTCCGCCCACCCACCTGACCTGGTCCGATGAGATCGGCAAGCGCGTGCGCACAGGCGACTGGGCGGAGCAGGCCGTCTCCACCGTCACCAGGATCCAAGAGGCGTTGCGTGACGGCGGCGACACCTTCGGGCTGGCGGCCGGCCGGCGGGAGACCGCAGCGCAGCTGGTCGACTACTTCATGGAGGAGGCGAAGGTCGTCTACGTCATCTATGAGGTCTGGACCGCCGGCTTCCTGGACTGGCTGCGCGGCGCCGGCGTGGCTGAGGGTGAGCTGACCGCGGAGATGGAGCGGCTACGCACGCTGATGGCGTGGCCTGACGGGACGTCGCTTGACACTGGAGCCCGCTGGGCTGCGCTCGGTCAGGCTGCCGGGGCCCTGGGCAACGGCATCCGGAGCTACGACCTCTCGGTGGTGGAGGCCGAGGCGGCGCTCGAGGCGCTGCTGGCCGACTGGCGGCGGCTCCACGACCGCTATGCCGACCTGATGGCCGGTGTCCTTGCCTTCGTCGCGCGCCGCTTCGGCGAGGCTGCACTCGAGCCGTGCTACCGGTCCGTGCTGGAGCCCTACATCCAGGAACGCTACATGGTCTTCGACGTGCGGCTCCGACCGTACGCCGAGACGCTGGTACGCAACCTGTACATCTCGCTCGAGGCGATGCGCGCCCATCTCGTCGGACCAGGGCGCCGCGGCGACGTGGGCTTCGAGGAGTTCGACGATCGCTGGGAGCTGCGCTTCGACCCCTGCGGGTCGGGCGGGCGCCAGGTCCGCGGTGATGAGATCGAGGGCACCGGATCGAGGGTGCTGGCGCCCTACGAGTTCGGCGTCACCCAGGAACGCCATCCCTGGGCCTGGAACGAGACCGGCGTCTGCTACTACTGCGCCCACTGCAACCTCGCCCTCTCGACGCTCCCGGCCGAGCGCTGGGGTCACCCCGTGCGGACCGTGGATCCGCCGCTCTGGCGCGGCGAGGACGACCCGCTGACCCGCAAGCAGTGCACCTGGACCGTCTGGAAGTCGCTCGAGGCGATCCCCGAGCGCGAGTACGAGCGCATCGGCCGAACCAAGCCGGCCCTGC
>JALZLU010000313.1 GCA_030858685.1 Chloroflexota bacterium
CGCAGGGCGAGCACCGCGTTGAGGGCTGTCGGGCCGTCGATCGCCCGGCGACAGTGGCGCGCGGCCGCCCCGTCGAACAGATCGAAGCCAAGATCCTCCGCCACGGTGCCTGGCTCCCCCTCGGTCGGGCTGACCGCCCTCAGGATGGGTCCGTCCAGGGTGAGGTCGTTCGTGCCGAGCATCTCCAGGAAGCCCCGTCGGCGCGCTTCCGGTGCTGCGCCATCGACACCCCACGTGACGCCTTCGTCCGTGCTGTCGTAATCCAGCGTGCCGTCATCGAAGCGGCCCATGAGTTCGCCGCTCCACCGCTCGCTCGTCCCGCTGCGCACGCCGGTGACGGTGACCTGGGCTACCGGCTCCTGGTCGATGGTCGCCTCGGACTCGACGGTGACAGTGGCCGCCTGTCCCAGCGCGGCGACCTCGTGGCACGACGACGGCACGAGTGCCAGGTCGGTCGGTCCCCAGATCGAGACCGGTGCCGGCTGTACCCGCAACTGCTGTTCGTTGGCGATGGCCACCCCCCCGAAAGCGATGGTTCCCAGCACCGTCAGCCCTCCGCCGATGCCCGCCGCAGTGAGGAACCGGCTGTTCAGCTGACCCGCACCAGGCACCAGCCTTCGTGCGATGCCCATGGCCGTGAAGGCGCAACTGGTGCCGAAGGCCAGTACCGCGGCGTAGGCCACCTCCAGGGAGGGCAGGAGCGTTTGGCGCCCACCGGCCACCAGCGCATCGATGACCAGCAGGACGAGCGGGGCGATGAGCAGGGCTGAGGTGAGGCCAAGGCAGATGGCGACTGCCCGGATCCGGCGGTCGATGTCGGAGGGAGGCCACACCAAGCCCGCGGCGACGACAAGGGCCGGGAAGAGCGCGGCGCCTCCGACGAGCAGGTCGGCCGGACCGCCCGGCCGGTAGGCGACCAGGATGGCGATGCCCAGGATGACCCACAGCAGCAGAAGCAGAGCTGCCAGCGAACGCAGCGCCACGGATCGTTCGGTCATCGGCCGGGGGAGGATAGCGCAGGGAGTCGCCCGTCCCGCGTACCATCGCCCGGTATGGCCCGACACTTCACTCGCAGCATCACCACTCCGGCCGCCGCCCGCATGGCCAGGGAGTGGAACCGTCCGCTGATCAGCCTGCTCACTGACTTCGGGGCGCGCGACCCATCGGCGGGCATCATGCGCGGCGTGGTGCTGGGCATCGCGCCCGACGCCCTCATCGTCGACATCAGCCACGAAGTCGACAAGTTCGCCGTGGCTGACGGTGCACTCCTGCTCTGGAGCGCCCTGCCCTACATGCCCATCGGCTCGCATGTGGCGGTGGTGGATCCCGGTGTGGGCACGGAACGCCGAGGCGTGGCGGTGGAGACCGCGCGCGGCGACTTCCTGATCGGACCGGACAACGGTCTGCTTATCCCGGGTGCCACGCGGCTCGGTGGCATCGTGCGGGCCCACCTTCTGGAGAACGCGGCGTATCGCCTTCCGGTGGTGACCTCGTCATTCCACGGTCGCGACCTCTTCGCGCCTGCCGCCGCGCACCTCGCATTGGGCGTGCCGCTCGAGGCCCTTGGTCGATGGCTGGACCCGATGGAGATGGTCACGCTGGACTGGCCCGAGCCCTGGATCGGCGACGGCGAGCTGGCCACGTCCGTCGTCTATATCGACACCTTCGGAAACGTGAAGCTGGGCGCTCTCTCTGCGGAGCTGGAGGAAGCCCTCGTCGCGACCGGTTCCGAGGCACGACTCGAGGTCTTCGCCGGCCACCCTGATCTTCCTGCCACCCAGTCGAGAGAGATCATCTGGGCGAGCACCTTTGGTGGGGTGGAGGTGGGGCAGCCGTTGATCATGTCCGACTCGTACGGTCGCCTGTGCCTGGCCGTCAACCAGGGTTCGGCAGCCGAAGTGCTGCGCCTCGAGGCGGGGGCGGAGGTGTGGATCCGCGCCACGGGACAGACCCGAAACGAAATGGCGCCGGGCGATGCTCCGACGGTATCGTTCTCGACGCCGCGCGCTCCGCTGCCAGCGGCCGCTTCGGCTCCCCTTCTCACGGCCGCGCCGGCCCCGGAGGTGACGTCGGTCCCGGAGTTCGAGACGCCCGCCGCGCGATCCACGCCCGTCCCAGTGTTCGAGACGCCCGCCGCGCAGCTCATGTCGGCCGCCGATCCCACGCCGGCTGCGGAGGCCACGCCTGCTCCATCGGACTGGGCGTCCAAGCCGATCTGGGCGACCGGGGACTCCGTTCCGACAGAGGAGCCCCAACCCGAACCTGAACCCGAACCTGAACCTGAACCCGAACCGGAGCCCGAACCCGAGCCGGAGCCGGAGCCCGATCCCGTGATGG
>JALZLU010000327.1 GCA_030858685.1 Chloroflexota bacterium
CCGCTGCGGGGCCTCACGCCCATCCCCGAGTCGCCCTTCACGGGGCGCGAGAACGTGCTCTTCGCGGCCGAGCTCGACGTGCGGGTCTTGGGCGAGGGCTTCCTGTCGGCCTACACGGAGGGCGACAACCGCCGGGTCGTGGCCACGGACACGATGAAGAACTTTATCCATCGCGAGTCGATGGCCTTCACCGGATCCACCCTGGAGAGTTGGCTCTACTTCATCGGGCGGCGCTTCCTGGAGACCTACCCGCACATGGAGCGGCTGGTCATGACCGGACGGGAGACGCCATTCGCAGCGGCGATGGCGCCCGACGCGGCAGGTGCGTGGCAGGAAAGTGCCGTGCTCTTCCATCGCACGCACGGCAGCCACACCTCGGCATCGGTGGGGGTGGACCGCACGGAGGATGGCCGGATCGTGCCCTCTGACCTTCGATCGGGCCGCGAAGGTCTCCAGATGATCAAGGTCTCCGGCTCCAGCTTCGCTGCCTTCGCGCGCGACGAGTACACCACGCTGCCTGAGCGCCCGGACCGGCCGCTCTACATCCACTGCGACATCGGCTGGCGCTACGCGGACGACGAGTGGAGTGCCGCCCTGGACCCGCAGCCGGCGCGCTATGTCGCTCCAGAGCAGGTGGCGGATCTGGCGGCCACGGTCTTCGAGGGCTTCGTGAGTCTTTCCATCCAGCACCTGGTGCACGAGATCGGCCAGCGCATGCTCCAGCGCTGGCCACAACTGACGGAGGTCTCCTTCGAGGCGGAGAACCGGCTGTGGGACCTGTCGCACACCTCCGAGGACGACCCGCGGGTCAAGGTCTACACGGACCCACGCCCGCCCTTCGGTCGCATCGGCCTGGTGCTCAAGCGCGACTGAGCGGGATCCTCAACCACTACCGAGCGCGGCGACGTCGGCCGGCGTGTCGACATCCGGATTGTCGCCGGGCACAGCCACGAGCTGCACCAGTTCCGGGCGAGCAGCCAGCAGCGGCCCGAATCCGCGGTCGCCTTCCAGGGAAGCCGCCAGGGGCCAGGCCTCGCGCCGGACCAGGAGCGGGTTGTTCCCGCCACCCACCGCGTAGCTTGGCGCCACGAAGGCCCGGTCCGGCACCACATCAGCCTCCAGGAGAAGCCGGCGCATCACCTCCACGCTGACGCGAGGCTGGTCGCCGAGCATGATCAGTGCCGCCTGCACGGTCGCGTGCTCAGGATCCGCCAAGCCCGCGAGACCGATGCGCAGCGATCCGGCCAGTCCAAGCTCCGACCGCGGGTTGCGGAGACGCCGCTCACCCCGCCAGCCGATCGCGACTTCCAGCGCCTCTGCCCCGGTTCCGTGGCCCAGGACGACGATGGTCGTGGCGGGACCCAGGGCAGCTGCCCGCTCCAGGACGTGCTCCAGGATCGGTCGCCCGTCGAGCAGAGCCAGAAGCTTGACTGGCAGGCGGGCCCCGCGGACGCTTCGGGTCGATACCGCGGAGGGTCCTGCCGCGGCGAACCGGGAGCCGGCCCCGGCCGCCAGTACAAGCACCGCCAACTCCGACGCATGCATCGATCGACTCCGCTGCGACCCGGCCTGCCGCACATCTTGGCACGTCAAGCATCGGCATCGACACTGCCCTCGCCAGTACCGCAGCAGCAGTTGCGAAGGCGTGCAGTCTGGGTCTACGGCTCCGCGATGGAGTCGAGCGTCATCACGAAGGCACCGAAGTCGCCCTTGATCGGATCGACCGTGCCGACCCGCGCCCGGTTCACAACGATGCGGTACAGACCGGGTTCGATGCCTTCGACGTCCAGGACTCCCGGGGCGCCCTCCGAGGTGGGGCCACGCGCGTCGTTGGCGGCGGTGTCGGTCACTCCGGGTGCCAGGAAGGGATGTGTGCTGGCGATCAGGTCGAAGCCATGGTCGTACAGGTAGAGGTCGTATGTCTCGTCTCCCGCGGCCGCATCCCAGACCGTGAAGCGAGCCCGAGCGGCGCCTTCGGGCATCTCCACCGGGTACACCAGCCAGTCAGAGGCGGCGCCATTGGCAGCCCCGACCAGGGAGGGCCAAGTCGTGTCGCCCCGGGCGTAGACGTCGTTTTCGGACACGATCCGGGCGCGAGGCCCTGGGGAGTTGCCTTCAGCCACGTTCCCGTCGCGCAGCGGGACGGTGGCCAGCAGTGGCACGCGCAGGACCTGTCCGTTGTTGAGTCGGATCACCACGCTGCCCGTGTAGATGCCCGCCGGCGTGCCCTTGGGCGCTGAGATCGAGAAGGTCACACCGGCACTTCCGCCGGCCGCGACCACGGTCGGGCCGGGCAGCCTGACGGACCAGGCGCCGGCTCCGCTGGTGGGGACGGCGCTCGTGCTGTCGCTCGGTTGGCCCGGCTCGAAACGGAAGGTAGCTTGCGTGGCAGCCGAGCCGGGAGCGGCTTTCAACACGAACGGATCGGACTCGGCGATGCCGGGCGTCAGGGCGCCGGCGTGCCACGAACCCTGGAGCTCCTGATCGCGCGGCGCCGTGGCGGCCGTGGCCCGATGCGCCGCGCGGTAGATGACGACCCCGTCGCGCAGCGCCCGCAGAGCCGTGGCCGGGCGGATGCGACCGGCACCCTCGGCCAACGGTCCCACGAACGGATCAGCGGGTCCGTTGCGCACATCCTGCAGCACCAGGCTGCCCAGGAAGCCACCTGTCAGGATGTCCGCGAAGTCGCACACGATGGGCAGCAACGGATCCGGCGTAACCGGGCAATCGGCCGCGTCGCCGGCGGTGCCCGAGTCGGCCGACAGGATCCAGCGCGACTCGTGCAGCGCCGGGGTGGCCGTATTCATGAGTGCCGCCCGCACCAGCACGTAGGAGCGAGCCTTGACGCCGGGCAGTCCCGAGGGACCTTGCGGCAGCCGGCCGTGACGATCCCGGTAACCATCCAGCAGGAGTGCCGCTGCACCGGCCGTGGCCGGTGAGGCCATCGACGTGCCGGTCGCGGTGGCATACAGCGGGTCATCCCGCGTGCCGATGTTGAGGTCGTTCTGGGCCAGCGCCAGACCGTGTGAAGACTGTGCCGAGACGATGTTGTAGCCCGGCGCGACCAGGTTCGGCTTGAGGTACCGACCCTCCATGTGGCCGCGCGATGAGAAGACCGAGAGCGATCGCCGCTGCGTCCCCGGCGCCTCCTCGGGACAGGTCACCTGCGGGTGACGATACCCGGCGCAGGTATCACCCGATGCCGTGGCATCGTGATTGACATCCCAGTCCTTGGCCGTGGCGCCCACGCTGATGGCCTGCGAGGCGCCGCCTGGCGCCTCCAGCACGCTGCCCAGGTACGGGCCGCTGTTGCCGGCGGCACTCACGAAGACCGTGCCGTAGGTACCTGCCAGGCGATCCAGCACATACGAGACCATGTCGATGTCGTGGCCGGAGTTGAGGCGCAGCGGTCGCGACTCGGAGCCGAGGCTGGTATTGACCACGTGGGCGCCGACCGACGGGCAACCGAGCGGGCCGCTGCCGGCGGGCATGGCCGCCCATTCGAGCGCCGCGATGAGATCGCTGTTGATGCCAGCCCCGGCATCGGTCAGCACCTTGGCCACGGCCAGTTCGGCGTCCGGCGCGATGCCCATGTGGCGGCCGTCGTCAGCGGCTGTGGTGGGGTCACCTTCACCGGTACCCGCCGCGATGCCGGCCACGTGCGTGCCGTGCCCGTGCGCATCGAAGCCACCCGCGGCCGGCGCGCAGCCCCCGTTGAAGTTGCGTGCATCGACCACCTTCGGGGCGTTGAGCGTGGGTTGGTTAGGCAGGTTGCCCCAGTGGCGGAAGTCGAGGTCGTCCAGGTCGGGATGAAGGAGGTCCATGCCGGTGTCAAGGACCGCGATGCGGGATCCCAGCGCCGGTCACGCCCTGATCCCACAGCGCGGGCACGCCCATGTCGATGGCAGTGCCGATCGGTGGATCGCTCTGGTCGACCTCGGCCTCGTGCTGGAGCACACTCGTGACCTCGACCGGCACCAGCCACTTGACCCAGGGCAGCTCCGCGATCGATCCGATCCCGTTCGGCAGCGCGGCGAGAGCCACCAGCGGCACGGTGCGGTAGGAACGCAGGATCCGCGCTCCGCTCTGACGCAGTGCCGCCAGGCGAGCGTCGTCGTTCGGTACCTTGAGGAGCGCGAAGGCGGGGATCTCACCGGGCTGGTAGCCCGCCACGAGGT
>JALZLU010000338.1 GCA_030858685.1 Chloroflexota bacterium
GGTGAGCTGGTCGGCGACCAACGCGCTGCGCGCCGATCTGGTCGCCCATCTGCTCCGGCTGGATGCGTCGTTCCACAACGCCCACACCTCCGGCGAGTTGATCGAGCGGGTGGACGGAGACGTTGCCGCGTTGGCGCGCTTCTTCTCGCGTTTCGTGGTCTACGTGCTCGGCAACGGACTCCTGATCGTCGTGATTCTTGGGCTTCTCTTCCAGGTGGATTGGAGAGTTGGGCTGGGCATGAGCGGCTTCGTCGTGCTTGGGCTCGTCGCGATGCTGCGCATCCGCGCCGTGGCCATTCCCGCCTGGGCTGAGGCGCGCCAGGCCAGCGCCGACTTCTATGGCTTCCTGGGTGAATATCTGGCCGGGATGGAAGATGTCCGGTCGAGCGGGGCCGGCGCATTCGTGCTGCGCCGCTGCGCGGAAGTGATGCGGTCGTGGCTGGCGGTCATCCTGCGTGCCGAGATGTGGGGCTACGTCATCATCGCGACCAGCCAGGGACTGTTTGCCGTCGGGACGGCGGTCGCCTTCGCGCTGAGCGCCATGCTCTACCGCGACGGCACGCTGACGATCGGCACCGTCTACCTGATCTTTCTCTACATCACGATTCTGCGCCAGCCGACCGAGCAACTCCGCACGGAGGTGCAGGACCTGCAGCAGGCGGACGCCAGCATGGGCCGGGTCGAGGAGCTGCTGGCGACCGTGCCGCGCCTGGCCGACGGGCCTCGCGAAACGCTGCCGCCCGGCCAACTGGCAGTGGAGCTGGATGGCGTCTCATTCGCCTACGCGGAGCACGCCCCGGTGCTGCGTGATGTCAGCGTGCGGGTGGAGCCGGGCCGCGTGCTGGGGGTTGTGGGCCGCACCGGCAGTGGCAAGACCACGCTCACGCGGCTGCTCACGCGCTTCTACGATCCACTGGCCGGCATGGTGCGCATCGGAGGCGTGGACCTGCGGGATGTCCATCTCACGGCCCTGCGATCGCGTATCGGAATGGTCACCCAGGAGGTGCATCTCTTCAACGCCAGTGTGCGCGACAACATCACCCTCTTCGATGACGGCGTGCCGGATACCCGCATCCGTGCCGTGCTGGACACCCTGAGGCTGAGCAACTGGCTGGACGAACTGCCGCACGGTCTGGAGACCGAGCTCGGCCCCGGAGGCATCGGGCTCTCCGCCGGACAGGCGCAGGTGCTGGCCTGCGCGCGCATCTTCCTGCGCGATCCGGACATCGTGATCCTCGACGAGGCGTCCTCGCGCCTGGACCCGGCCACCGAGCACCTGGTCCATATCGCGCTGGGCAGGCTACTCGCTGGTCGCACTGGCATCATCGTGGCGCACCGCCTGAGCACGATCGCCTACGCCGACGACATCCTCGTCCTGGAGGACGGGCAGGTGCGCGAGCACGGGTCCCGGACCGCCCTCAGCGGTGATCCCGGCACACGTTTTTCCGAACTGCTGCGAATTGCCGGAGAGGAGGTGTCCGTATGACGCAGTTGCCAACCTGGCGCTACCTGATCCTGATGGCCCGCACCAGACCGTGGCTCTACCTGCTACACGCGGCGCTGTGGAGTGCGGTCGCCCTCTCGCCGCTGCTACCGGGACTGATTGCCCGCGCGTTCTTCGATTCGCTCACCGGGGACGCCGACCTGGCGGTGGGCACCGATGGTCTCATCGCGCTGCTGCTTGCGATCGGAGCCGTCAGTGCCCTGCTCTGGCTGGCGGGGGGCTACGTCGAGACGGTCATGCGCTTCATCATGAGTGGCCAACTGCGCCGCACGCTCCTACAACACATCCTGAATCGACCCGGCGCCAACGCGCTACCCTTCTCGATCGGCGCGACCATCAGCCGATTTCGCGATGACACCTACGCGGCGGAAGACAGTCTTGACTGGTTTAACGACATCATTGGCACCGGTCTGTTCGCCATCGTGGCGTTCCTGCTGCTCCTGAATGTCGACGCCCGGATGACGCTGGTCGTCTTCGTGCCGATGGTCGTGGTCGTCGTGATCGCACGGCGCGTCAGCGCGAGACTGGGTCGCTACCGCGCGGCCAGCAGCCAGGCGACCAGCCAGGTCACCGGCGCGATCGGCGATA
>JALZLU010000346.1 GCA_030858685.1 Chloroflexota bacterium
CGCTGATGGCCACGACATGGCTGAGTCCGCTGGTGGCGAAATCCGCAGCGACCGTTCGGTCGACCTGATCGCGCAGGCCGATCAGGATGCCTGCCGCCAGCCCCGCCTGTGGTGCCGGCAGCGCGCGCGCCAGGTGGTTCCCACCGTCCCGACGCAAGTCCTCCAGCGCAGCCAGGGGTCCCGCTGAAGGCAGGCTCTGGACCGATCTCAGGCGGACGGTCGCGACGGCCCCGCTGCGCGCCAGGAACTCACCGAAGCCCTCGTCTCGCGGGGCCGGCTCGAGCCGAGCCGTGAACGCGATACGGTCGGTCGGTGCGTACGGCGGATAGCGCGGCAGCCAGGCATAGACGCGCCACGTCGAGCCACTACCGTCAGACGCGGCGAGCATCGCGCGCTGCAGGCCACCGGCCGTGGAGCCGACCGTGAGCACATCGGCCTGCCAGGCGCGCTCATCGAAAGGTGGCGAGGTCGGCGGACCCGCCGGACCCAGCGACGCGCCAAGCGCGATTCGCGTCACGACGATGGAGGCGCCGATGGCACCCGCCGCCAGGGCGATCCATGGCGGCCGCTGACGGAGCGGCTGCTGCCGGCCGATCAGGAGCGAGGCCGCGGCGATGAGCACCACGCATGCGGCCAGGGAGACCAGGAGGACCGGTCGTTCCGGCAGGAATGGGACGCAGATGCCGGCGACGATGCCGCCGACAGCGAGCCAACCGGCGCGAGGCATCGCCCGTCCTCGTCAGCCACCCACCGTGACGAGGCCACGGATGCCCTCGTAGGTGGCCGGACCTACGACACCCCTTCCGCGCAGTTCCTCCACGCTGGCAAAGGGCGCCGTCTCACGCGCGGCGATGATGGCCGCCGCGGTCACGGGCCCGATACCCGGCAGCGTATCCAGAAGGGTGCTGTCAGCGAGGTTCAGGTCGATGAGGCCACCGGCCGCTGAGCCAGGCGCCGATGTGGCTGGCACGGGAGCGCCAGGATGCGACGGGCCAGTGACCGCGGGTTCCGCCACCGCAACGGGTGTCGCGCCGCGTGCTGGGACGTGGATCTTGACACCGTCGGCGAGGGGCTGTGCGAGGTTGAGGGCCGATGCGGCAGCCGCGGCGTCGACCTGGGGAGAGAAGCCGCCGGCGGCCGCGATGGCGTCGCCGACGCGCATGCCCGCGCTGAGGCGCTGAAGGCCGGGACGCACCACGGCGCCCTCGACATCGACGATGACGTCGCCGGCCAAAACCGACGCGGCCGGCGCGGCGGGAGAGGCGACGACGGATCCGTTCAGCGACTCCGGCGCGTTGATGGCACCCGCGCCGGGCAGCGTAGAGCCATCGATGACCACCTCGGCGGGCTGGGAAGCCCAGGCGACCGCGGTCACAGCAATGAGGCCCACCATGCCTGCCAGGAGGAGTGCCAGGGCCAGCACACGATGGCCACGTGCCTCACTTCCGGGTGCTTGGGTCGCTGAGCGCTCGGCTGCCTCAGCGGCACGCGGCGCCCCGGTGGGATGCTCGCCGAACGTCCGCCACTCGGCGGGGAGTTGATCCATGGTGCGACTCCCGAGCGGGCGGGCGGCGGCGGACCGGCGAGGCGGGCGGCGTAGGCGTGCGATCTACGACGGCACGACGATGGGTCGTGCAACGGAGAACGTCCGTCGAGGCCCGGGGCACTTCGGGCGTTCGGCGGACGTTGGCGAGAGACTAGAGAGCGGGCCTTATCGGGCACTTATCCACGGCAAGTCAGCCGCGCGCTTCGATCATCCCCCGCACTTCCGTGGCTAGCCGGGTCATCGACTCTTCGTCGTAGGGCGAGGGAAAGCCACAGATGAAGTGGCGGTAGCCGATCTCCAGGAACGGTGCCAGCTGCTCAGCCACGTCTTCGGGGGTGCCGACCGGCTGGTCCTTCCAGGCATCGGCCTTCCCGTTGAGCTCGGCGACCTCACGCTGGACCCGCTCCGCCTCCTGGCGCGAGTCGCGGATGACGACGGTGCCCATGCCAACGGTGCGCTCGATCTCCGCCTGATCACGACCGACCGCCTCGCAGTGCTCGACCAGGATGCGCTCCTTGCGCTTGACGTTGTCGAGTCCGCCGCCCACGTTGCAGGCGTCGCCGTAGCGAGCCACCAGCCGCAGCGTGACCTTCTCGCCACCGCCACCGATGAGGATGGGCAGGTGGTCCTGGAGCGGCGGCGGATCATTGCGCACGGCCTTGGCGGTGTAGCGAGGCCCTTCCGCGGTAGGCTCCTCCCCGTGAAGCATGCCCCGCATGATCGGCAAGGCCTCGGCCAGCCAGCGCAGCCGCTCGGGCGGTCCCGACCCGAACTCGACGCCATAGGCTTCGTGCTCGTTCTCGAACCAGGCGCCGCCGATGCCCAGGACCGCTCGGCCGCCGCTGATGTGGTCGAGCGTGGTGACCATCTTGGCCACAAGGGCAGGGTTGCGGAAGGTGTTGGCGCCGACCATCAGGCCCAGCGTCGCCTTGTGCGTGGCCATGGCCACGGCAGCCATCGCCAGATAGCCCTCCAGGATGGGTCCGTCATCCGAGCCGACGATGGGATAGAGGTGGTCCCAGGTCCAGATCGAGTCGAACCCCAGCGAGTCGGCTCGCTGCTGAGCAGCCAGGAAGGCGGGCCAGTCGGTGTACTGGTTCCAGCAGTTGGCGCCGAGCTTGATGGGCTGAGTGGGCATCGTCATCTCCGTGCTGTGTTCGGGCTCGGGAAGCCTAGCCCAAGGACCGGCGGACACGAAGAAAGGCCCGCTTCGGGCGAAGCGGGCCCCTTCGATGGCGGCCGATCAGAGCAGGACGGCCCATCGGCCGTGGGCGGACGATCAGCGGTCAGCGCTGCGCGTCGCGGCCCGCGCGAGGCGAAGCCGGGGTGCGCTGCCGGGGTGGGCGCGGGGCTTGTAGCCGGAGCGACCGGGACGATTGCGAGCGTCAGCCTGGCGCACCCGCTCGTCCACGATGTCGTGCGCCAGTCGCGCGTAGAG
>JALZLU010000325.1 GCA_030858685.1 Chloroflexota bacterium
ACCGGCGGAGGTCGCGAGGACTTCGAATGCCTCGTGGTCTCCGCGGGCTGCCGCCTCGACGAGATCGCGCCTCATCCCCTCTCCATCTCCCACACGAGCCGATCGTGGCCCGCGCTGCTAGTTATGACGGATGTGGCAACCTGAGTTGCTCAATAAACGAACGCGACGAGCTCGAGGCGGCCTGCCCGACGGGGTGGCCGACCGGATCGGCCACCCCGCGACGATTCAGGGCCGGCCGGCCAGCACTTAGCGCGTGCTGAAGTAGATGTCGCTGGAGCCCTCGCCGCCGGGCCGCGCGGAGCCGAAGAACAGCACCGTGCCGTCCCACGACAGCGAGGCGCGGCTTTCGCCGGCAGGCGAATTGATCGCCCTCAGGTTGACCGGCGCCGACCATGGCTCATCGACCGACGACCGCGTTGCGGCGTAGATGTCCGTCGCCCCCTCGCCACCCTGGCGGATGGAGTCGAACACGATCTCGCGGCCGTCCTTGCGCACGTTGGGTCGCGCGTCGTCGGCGGACGAGTTGAGTTCGGCCACGGGCTCCGGCGCGGCGAAGCTGCCGTCAGGCTGCTGGCTGCTGCGGTAGATGTCATGGTTGCCGGTGCGGTTGCTCGAGAAGTACAGGACTCCCGCGCCGTTCTCCTCGACGTAGGCCGGGCTGAGCTCATCGCCGGTGCTGTTGACCGTGCAGCCGAGGTGAGCCGGCGCCGTCCAGCCGTGAGCCGGGTTCAGGCGCGCGAAATACATGTCGGCGCTGTTGGTCGCGCAAGCGCCGGCTCGGCGGCTGACGAAGAACAGACCCTCGCCACGGACCGGCGTCGGGCAGAAGTCGTCGGCGGCGGTGTTGATCGGTGCGCCGAGGTTGACCGGCTGACCGAAGCCCTCGTCGGTCGAGGACCGATGTGCGACCCAGATGTCGATGCCGCCCAGGCCCCCGGGACGTGTCGAGGCCATGTACAAGCTACGCCCATCGGGCGACTGGATGGGGCACCCGTCGAGGGATCCGGTGTTGACTTCGCTGCTCGAACCAGGTAGCGATTCGAGCGGTTGCGGCGCAGACCAGTCGCCGAAGCTCTTCGCCGCTACGGGGCTTGCTGCCACCGCGAGCAACGTGATGGCGACGACTACGAGCAAGGATCGGGAACGCATGAATCTCCTCCTTGGAATCGACTGCGCGTGGTTTCCCGAAGGGCCGGCGCAGCCGAAGTTCAGCCAGGCTTGAAGTCGGCAGGCCTGGCGGCCTGCAGCGGGCGATGGAGCCAGTCGTCAGGTACCGGCCGGGTCGATACGCATCGAGTCTCCAGGCGCGCAACCAGAGCTTCCTGCACCGCGTCCTCCGCCAGTTCGGTCGACCGAACGATCAGGCGAGCGACCGCGTACAGGCGATCACCGGCGGAGGTCGCGAGGACTTCGAATGCCTCGTGGTCTCCGCGGGCTGCCGCCTCGACGAGATCGCGCCTCATCCCCTCTCCATCTCCCACACGAGCCGATCGTGGCCCGCGCTGTTGGTTATGACGGGAAAGGCAAGCGGAACTACTCAAAAATCCGAAGCGGCGGCCCAGCGCGAGCGCGTGCTCGTCGCTGACCGCCTCGTGATCGGCGACGCCGCTGGCGCACGTGGATGCTCGCGCCACCGAGCGCCGCGGCGGAAGATGTCCTCGCCGGTGGCCGCCTTCACAAGCGGCGGCCCATCGAGGAGGATCGTCTCTGCGGCTCCCGGCGAGCTGGGAAGGAGGGACCACCGTGCGATAATCCTCGCGCGCGATGTGCCGGGTCGACTCGAACGGGCGAGGACCCCAGGGCCAGCCGAGCGGCACGTCGCCCCGAGAGACCAGAGGTCCCACACCGTGAGCGTCGATACATCCACCTGGGTCACCAAGAAGGGTCTGGCCCAGATGCTCAAGGGCGGCGTCATCATGGACGTCGTCACGCCGGAACAGGCGCGCATCGCAGAGGACGCGGGCGCCGTGGCCGTGATGGCGCTGGAGCGCGTGCCTTCGGACATCCGGGCCATGGGCGGCGTGGCGCGCATGAGCGATCCCACCATGATCGAGGGCATCATGGCCGCGGTCAGCATCCCGGTCATGGCCAAGGCGCGCATCGGCCACTTCGTCGAGGCGCAGGTGTTGGAAGCGCTGGGCGTCGACTACATCGACGAGTCCGAGGTGCTCACGCCCGCTGACGAGGCCAACCACATCGACAAGCACCGCTTCAAGGTGCCCTTCGTGTGCGGCTGCCGGAACCTGGCCGAGGCGCTGCGCCGCATCGCCGAAGGCGCCGCCATGATGCGCACCAAGGGCGAGGCCGGTACCGGCAACATCGTCGAGGCCGTGCGTCAGCTGCGTGACGTCAACGCCGGCCTGCGCCGCCTCCAGGGCATGCGCGAGGATGAGCTGTTCGTGGCGGCCAAGGAGCTCCAGGCGCCGTTGGAGCTCGTCCGCGAGGTGGCGCGTCAAGGCAAGCTGCCGGTGGTCAACTTCGTGGCCGGCGGCATCTCGACTCCCTCGGACGCGGCCCTGGTGATGCAGTTGGGCGCGGAGGGCGTGTTCGTGGGCTCGGGCATCTTCAAGAGCGAGGACCCCGCGCGGATGGCCAACGCCATCGTGCAGGCGACCACACACTTCGACGACGCCGGCATCATCGCCGACGTCTCCAAGGG
>JALZLU010000353.1 GCA_030858685.1 Chloroflexota bacterium
GCAAGACGATCCGCGTCAACGACCCGCTCCAGGTCCAGGGGTTCGTGTTCCATCAGAACACCTTCGGACCCAGCGCGGACATCGAGGTGCGCGACGATGACGGCCGCCTGGTGTGGACCGGGCCGATCATCCTGGCCGGCGAGGTGGCCGGCCTTCCTCAGGGTTTCCTGACGGTCCCCGGCTCTGCCATCGGCATGCTCCTGTTCCTCCAGTCCGACTCGATGGGCACGCCGCTGCTGGCCCTGACCGGGCTCGGCCCCAGCCCCGATGACGGCTCGAGCGGGATCATCTTCAACGCCCGTCTGGGGATCGGCGCGACATCCGATCCGGTCGACACGGGCGGCTACGCCGTGACCTGGACCAGGCCCGGCGCCTGGACCGGCATGGTCATCAAGAACGACCCGGGCGCGCCTATCATCTGGACCGCCTTCGGGGCACTCATCGTGGGCTTGATGCTCAGCTTCTACTTCCCGCGTCGCCGCGCGTGGGTACGGCTCAGCTCGCAGGATGGCGTGCAGCTGGCCATGCTGACCGATCGATACGTCGACGCTGAGCGGGAGTTCGCGGACCTCATTCAGGAACTGAACGCGCGCAGCGGACGCCGCCCCGAACGCGGCAACGCCCTGAACGTGGGTGCCTGACCTTGCCCACGCTGAGCGATGTCTGGCACGCTGTCTTCCCGGCCGCACACGCCCTGGCTGAGCCACCCCCGCGCGAGGTCGGCTGGGTGCGCGTGCTCAAGCCGCGGGTGCCTGCCTTCGACGCCCTGGAGGCCACCGACCTGGCCATCCTGCCCATGCCCGCGCTGCGGGAGCTGGCGGCCTCGGGTGAGGTCGAGGCGAGCGGCGTGGTCGACGTGGTCGCGCGGGCGGCCGGTTCCGGTGTCCTGGTGGTCGGTGCCGAGGCGGGCGAGGCTCTGGCGGCCGAGGCGCTGGAGCGAGCTGCGGCGCTGGGCCTTGGCGCATTCATGCTTGGCGAAGTCGAGTCACAGACCCTGGAGCGCTCGGTCATCGGTTATCTGGTCAACGGTCAAGCCGAGTTGGAGCGGCAGGCGAGCATGCTCGAGTCGATCCTCGAGAAGCTGGCCCTCCAGGGCCGTGACCTCGAGGCGCATACCGCGGCCATCGCACGCTTCCTGGGCCGAGCGGTGGCCCTGGAGCGGCCACGCGGCCGGCCCATCGCCATCCACGCGCCGGCAGACGTGGTCTCCGCAGCTGCTGCCGCGGCGGCTTACATCACGCATCCGCGCCGTGCCGCGCTTCGGGTCCGCCTGCCTGACCCGGCCGGCGACGCTGGGGCGCTCGTGCTGCTCGGCCCGTCGCCGCCGACGGAGCTGGAACGCGTCGTCGCCGAGCGTGTCGCAGGGCTGCTGGCTTTGGAGATGCGGCGTGGCGCCGTGGTCGCAGACTCTTCCGAGGCTTCGCGGAGGGCCACACATCATCTGCCTGCGGAGGGCCCGCCCTGGGTCTCGCTCGTGGCTCGTCAACTCCACCTGGACCAGCCCTCCAGCGTGGAGGAGCGCGATCAGCTTCGGGCGGAGATCCGCAGCCTGGAGCCGGGTCGCCGGCTGGCCCTACGCGGCGATGCGGCGAGCCTTGAGCTGCGCATCGTGTCGGTGGCGGATGAGCAGGACCCCATGGGCCTGAACATCGCGGCGCGCGTGGCCTCCCTGGCGGGACGACCGGTGGCGGTCTCGCGGCCCTACAGCGAGGCCGAGCAGCGCGCCCTGGCCGAGGCGGAAGCCAGGGCGACCCTTGAGGCGGTCGAGGCGCTCCGGCCGGATGAACTGGCCGGTGTCGGGGCCACAGACCAGAACGTGGTGGTCTGCCGGGCGGACCGGCTGGCGGCCTACCGGCTGCTGGCCTCACTCCACGATGTGGCCGACGGGCAACGGCAGGCGCGCACGCTGTTGGGTCCGCTGCTCGATGGACGCTCGGCGCGCGTCCAGGAGCGCCTGGAGACGTTGCGGGCCGTGCTCGACGGTTCCGGCGTGGCGGGTGCCGCTGCAGTGCTGGGCGTGCATCGCAACACACTGGCCTACCGCCTGATGCGCATCGAGGAGAGGACGGGCTGGAACCTGGACGATGCGGCGCTGCGCTTCGCCTTGGGCATGGCGGTTCGCATCGTGCAAAGTGCACAAGAGATCGGGACCAGCGAACCAAGTCTTGCGCAACACGTGGCACCCGCCGACCGTTAGACTCCTATTCGTAGTGCGAGCCGCCCAAAACGCCGCAGCACTCTAGTGACGCTCACGACCGGGATGCGTCGAGAAGGGAGCTCGGGATTGGTCATCGAGATCGAGTCGAAGGATCCGCGTGCCGTGATCGAGGCGGCCAAGGAAGCCAACATCCGCTTTGTCCAGCTGCAGTTCACGGACATCATCGGTGCCGTCAAGGCGGTCACCATCCCGCTCCATCGACTGGCCGAGTCGCTCGAGCACGGGACGTGGTTCGACGGGAGCTCCATCGAGGGCTTCACGCGCATCGCGGAGAGCGACCAGTGGCTGAAGCCGGACATGGACACCTTCGCCGAGCTTCCCTGGCAGCCTGGACACAGCACGCTGGGAGCGGGACCGCTGGGCAGTCGGGGTACGGCCCGTGTCATCTGCGACGTCTACACACCCAACGGCGAACCGTTCGCGGGCGATCCTCGCTTCGTGCTGAAGCGTCAGCTGGCACGGGCGACCGCCCTGGGATACGTCTGGAACACCGGTCCGGAGTTGGAGTTCTTCCTCTTCCGTCGCGACGAGAAGGGTGAGATCGCGCCACTGCCGCACGACCAGGCCGGCTACTTCGACTTCAGCACGGACCTGGCCGGCGAGGTCCGCCAGGACATGGTCAATGCCCTGGAGGCGTTCGGTATCAAGGTCGAGGCGGCCCACCACGAGGTGGCTCCTGGCCAGCATGAGATCGACTTCGAGTACGCCGATGGGCTGCGCACCGCGGACAACGCCCTGACCTTCAAGTTCACGCTCAAGGCGGTGGCGCAGCTCCACGGGCTATACGCCACGTTCATGCCCAAGCCCATCTTCGGCATCAACGGGTCAGGCATGCACGTGCACCAGAGCCTCTTCTCGATGGAGGCACAGCGCAACGCATTCGCCGATCCGGAGAACAAGTACGGGCTTTCCGATCTGGCGAGGTCCTACATGGCGGGCATCCTGGCCCACGCGCGAGGCATGAGTGCCGTGCTGGCGCCACTGGTCAACTCGTACAAGCGGCTGGTGCCCGGGTACGAGGCCCCGACCTATCTGACCTGGGGCCGCACCAACCGTTCGGCGCTCATCCGGGTGCCCAAGGTCTCGCCGGGTCGCTCCATCGAGGCCACGCGCGTGGAAGTGCGCTGCCCCGATCCCTCCTCCAACACGTACCTGGCCTTCGCGGTGATGCTGGCCGCGGGCCTGGACGGCGTGGAGAAGGGCATGGACCTCGACGAACCGGTGGAGGAGAGCC
>JALZLU010000326.1 GCA_030858685.1 Chloroflexota bacterium
TGGCCACCGCCCTGGTCACCCGCCGCCTGACCGGCCGGCGCGGCAAGGACCGCCTCGCGGTGCGCCGCATGGCCCAGATGGCCGGCAAGCGCTTCGGCACGCGTCTGGGCGGGCGCATGATTCCCGGGTTTGCCGCGATCTTCAACGCAGTGGTCAACGAGCGTGACACCCGCGCCCTGGCCGACCGGGCGATCGACTACTACCGGCCCTGACGGCTCATCCCGGCAGAGCGGCCAGCAGCGCCTCGCTGTGGGCTGTGGCGCCGAAGACGCCACCCTGCATGCGCACCATGTGGACGGCGGCCTCGTGGTTGGAGCGGTCGGTCGCGCCGGTGCAGTCCTCCAGCAGCAGGCACTCGTAGCCGCGGTCGTTTGCCTCGCGCATGGTGGTGTGCACGCACACGTCGGTGGTGATACCGGTGAACACCAGGTGGTCGATGGCCCGCTCGCGCAGGCGCTCGTCGAGGTCAGTGCCGCAAAAGGAGCCCTTGGTGGCCTTGTCGATCACCTGCTCTCCCTCGATCGGTGCGAGCTCGTCGATGATCTCCCAGCCCGGCTCGCCGCGGACGAGGATCCGCCCGCACGGCCCCGGCTCGCCGATGCCCGCGCCGATGCGCTGTGAGCGCCAGAGCTTGTTGGGCGGGCAGTCCGACAGGTCGGGCCGATGGCCCTCACGGGTGTGCACAACAGGGGCGCCCAGCCTCCGCCAGCGGTCGAGCAGTCGCTGCGTGGGCACGATGCCCGCGCGGGTCAGCGAGATGTCGTAGCCCATGGCGTCCACGTAGCCGCCGGCTCCACAGAAGTCGTGTTGCCAGTCGATGAGCACCAGCGCGGTGCGCTCGACATCGAGCGCACCGGCGTAGGGCCACGGATACGGGTCGGCGGCGACCGTGCGCGAGACGGCGACGCTCACGAGTTCTTTCCCTCCTGGGCTGTGGCCAGGCGTCCGAGCGGGCCTGGTGCCGCGCTCAGCCGTGGCCCGAGGCGCACGGCCAGAAGGTACGCGCCCGCGGCGGCGAGGAAACCGACCAGCACTTCGGCGAGCTGCGGGGCCGCGTAGTGCGACGCCAGGGCCGTGCCGGCCCCGACTGCCCAGGCCACGATCGGCGCGATCCGGTAGGCGGGGAGGCCCTCCAGCGAGAATGCGCGCTCGGTCGGCTGACCGCGGCGCAGCACAAGGTGGTCGGTGAGCAGCACCGCGCCGATCGGCGGCACGATCACCCCCAACAGAACCAGCCAGTTGGTGAACTGCGACCACACCCCGCCGGCTGCAATCACCGTGCCGATCAGGCCCCAGGCTAGCGCCACGGGCACGAAGCGCGCACCGAGGATGTGCGCCCAGCCCATCGCCGCGTTGTAGAGGCAATGGCTGCACACCGTGCCCAGGTTGAGGAACAGGAACACGACCGCCAACGCCGCGACCGCGCCGCCGTCGCCAGCCACGAGCTCAAAGAAGTTCGCGCTGCCCACGGCCGCCGCGGCCACGAACCCGCCGAAGACCATGGCCAAAGCGTTGGCCAGCGGGAAGGCGCTGAAGGTGGCCAACCACGCGTGGCGCGGCGACTTCGCCCAGCGGGTGAAGTCGGGCGTCATGGTGCCGCTGTCGATGAACAGGCTGACCACGAGGGTCACCGCGGCTCCGAGGGTCAGCCCTGCCGCGTCCAGGTTCGACGGGTCACCACCGAAGCCAACGATCGACGACAGGCTGCTCTCCTGCAGCGCCAGCACGATGGCATAGATCCCGAAGCCCACGAAGAGCGGCGCGCTTACCGCCCCCAGCCATGTCAGCGCACGGATACCGAACAGCGTGATCCCCGTGAACAGCAGGCCGGCGATCACGCTGAGCAGGATCAGGTTCCAGCCGAAGGCGCTGTCGAGGCTGTCGGCCACAAGCCCCGTCTGCACGGCGAACCACCCGACCACGACGGTGGACAGAAGCCCCGAGGCCAGTAGGTAGCCCCGTGAGCCCAGCGTGGTGCGGGCCAGCAGGGCGAAGTTGAAGCCGCTCCTCGCCCCAAGCGCGCTGAGGCCTCCGACGTAGGCCAGCAGAGCGAGGTTGCCCAGCGCGATCGCTGCCATTCCCGCCTTGAAGCCCAGCCCGGCCACGATCACCGCGCCGGTCACCGCGCCGGTGATGATCATCGGGAAGCCGAGCCAGACGAGGGAGACGGACCCCAGCCCCTTGCGCGCCCGCTGGGGCACGGCTTGGTGCTCCCATTCCTCTTCGAACACATGATCGCTCGCTGTGGACATGGGTCAAGGCTCGCGAACACTCACCCGCGCGCACAGCTCCGTGCGGACAACATTCGCGTCGCCTCCTTCGCCCGGCGGACAACGTGAACCGCGCCGCCATAGCAGGTCGCGCGTCAGCACGAGGGAGCCGTCCGCGACCCCGCCTACTGTGTGCGCCGTGCTCCTGCGAGACTTCACCGACGGCAGCGACATCGACCTCGTGCTCGTCGTGCGCGAGGCAGAGTGCCGCGCCCGGCGTGACGGCGCGGAGTACCTCAAGGTCGTCGTCGGCGACCGGACAGGGCAGGTCGCGGCCGTCGCCTGGGACGGGGTGCAGGCGGCGCGGGCGGTCTGCGCGCCCGGCGCGATCGTGCGTGTGGCCGGGCGCTACAGCGT
>JALZLU010000363.1 GCA_030858685.1 Chloroflexota bacterium
CGCCATCCAGATTATCGAAATCAAGCCTGCCTCTCTTGTGCACGAACGAGGTGACGGTCACGATCCGGGGATCGCGTTCCCCACGGAAGGCATCGAGCAGCAGGCCGGTGAGCGCGAAATGCCCAAGATGATTGGTGGCGAACTGTCTTTCGAAGCCTTGCGGACTGCGCGAATACGGCGGCATCATGATTCCGGCGTTGTTCACCAGCACGTCGATCGGCACTCCCTCGGCATGCAGCCAATCGGCAAAGGTCCGCACCGAATCGAGGTCGCCAAGGTCGATGTCCCGGACATCGAGCCGAGCTGCTGGAAACTCTCCGGCGATCCGCGCCGCCGCGGCCCGGCCCCGGTCCGCATTGCGGACCGCCATCACCACATGGGCGCCACGCCGCGCGAGTTGAAGAGTCATTTCGTAGCCAAGGCCACTGTTGGCGCCAGTGATCACGAAGATCCGTCCGGTCTGATCAGGAATCTGGCCTGCGGTCCACTGATGCCTTGTGTTCGGTGCGCGCGTCATCGATTCTCCCTGGCGGAATGGCTGCTGTCACCCGGTGCCAAAAGCTGCACCGAAAGTCATCAATGTCAATCGTGGCACACCGTGCCACATGGAATCCCGATCATGACGTCGCGAACCTGGTCCCGTCCTGCCTGTGAATCACGCAGGGCTTATGCGTCAGTGAACAGGGGGCCGACCACGAAGGCGATCGCGGCGTCCGGGTGCTGGCGGTGGGCCCGGAGTCGGGCGGCGACCTGGCACACGCCGTGGTGATGCAGCAGGCTGACGGCGGCGTCCCGCAGGAGCGCCATCACGGTCGGGCCCTGGCCGGCGTGGATCAGGCTGGCATCGTCGCCAAAGGTGACATCCTTGCGCCAATGGAGCCGGTTTTCGATCGCCCAATGCCCACGCTTGAGCCGCATCAGCCGGTCGGGGGTCCCCACTGCCGGGGAGAGACTGGTGATCCCGTAGGGCAGCGCTCGCTTCGGCTGGCCAGGGACACGCCAGGTGCGCTCGATCCGAAAGACCTGGGCCAGCCCTGGCCACTCCAGCTACGTGGTCAGGTCGGTCGAGGCCGGCAACTCGCGGATTTCCGGTCGTCGCCCATGGCCGGTATCGATGGTCCGGGTGATGCGCAGGTCATCGCGCGGGCGGCGCGCCAGGACCGGTGGTGGATCGAACAGGAGCGCGATGGCCTCCTGCAGGTCGGGGGGGGTCTCCTTGACCAGCAGCAGGTCGTCGCCCCCAACGTCGTGGACCTGCGGGCAGCGCGCGCGTTGGCAGAAGAGGGCGTCACCGGTGAGCACCCGCCCATGCCAGTCGAGACGATCGAGCAGCGTCGGGGCGACGGTGAGGTCGGCCTCGGCCTTGGCGGTGGTGGCGATGATCGGTTCATGCGCGAGGACGATCCCCTGCTCGTGGCAGAAGGCACGGAGAGCGTGCACGGGGCCACCGCCACCGGCACCGGCACACCGCACGCGCCCCCGCGGCGCCTTGCCGTCAATGGCAATCCCCGGGGGGCCGGCCTCGGCCGCTGGGGAGGTGACGCAGTGGGTCAAGGTCTGGGCCAGCGCGGCCCGATCGAGGTGGCGGAACCGCCGCTGCACCGTGGACTGGCAGGGCGTCCGGCCGTCGTCAACGCCAAGCGTGCGACGGTGCTCCGGCGATTGTCGGGCACCCCATTCGGCAATCGCCAGGACCAAGCGATGGTTGGCCAGGATCGCGCTCACCGCCAAGGTGAGGATTGCGGCCAGCGGATCGCGCACACTCGCCGCACGACGCGGGTCCGGCACGTCGGCGACGGCGGCAGCCAGACTCTGGGGCGACCCGGTGACCGGCGCGGTGGATACCGTCGACTGCATGCGGGGCTCCTTTGGGACAGACCAACGCGTCGAACCCGTGCATCTTCCCAAAGGGGCTTCCGCATTGCGACGCCCGGCTCACGCATAAGCCCTGGTGAATCACGCGGCATGATTGACGTGGGGCCGGCGAAAGCGCATGATGGAGGCGGTTGACCAAGTCAATGAAGGACGCGGCCAGTGACCGATCCGACGCCAGACGACTCGAGGTCCGAGCAGTGGAAACCCCTCGTCTTTCCCAATCGGGAACGGATGGGCGTGCCGCTGCCTGCCTCGGTGACCACCTTCGTGGGCCGCGAGCGTGAGGTGCGGAAAGTCGCCGCGATCCTGAGCAGCCCTCACGTACGCCTGGTGACGTTGACTGGCCCAGGGGGTGTGGGCAAAACGCGGCTCTCCCTGGAACTTGCCGACGGGATTGCGGACCAATTCACCGACGGTGTCGCCTTCGTCGACCTGGCTCCGGTGGCGACGCCCAAGCTGGTCGGGTCAACCGTCGCCCACGCGCTTGGGATGCGGGAGGCAGGAGATCGGCCCATTGAAGATCGACTGGTCGACGCCCTGCGTGACCGGCATCTGCTGCTGGTGTTCGACAACTTCGAACCGGTCGTGGCCGCTGCCCCGCTGGTGTCGTACCTGCTCGCCGGTTGCCCCCGGCTGACCGTACTGGCAACCAGCCGCGAACCCCTTCGCCTCACCGCCGAGTGGGTTATCGCGGTACCCCCGCTGACCCTGCCCGATCTCGCGCGATCGAGTGCCGGCCCGGTGGAAAGCGAGGCTGTGCGCCTCTTCGTCGACCGCGCTCAAGCGGCCCGGGCCGATTTCGTCCTCACCAATGCCAACGCCCGCTGCGTGATCCAGATCGTGCACCGCCTGGAAGGTCTGCCACTGGCGATCGAGCTGGCCGCGGCTAGGCTCGCCCACCTGCCGCCAGTGACCCTGCTCCAGCGGCTGGACCGTCGGCTTCCGCTCCTCACCGGCGGCGCCCGTGACCTGCCCGAACGGCAACGGACCCTGCGTGACGCCATCGCCTGGAGCTATGACCTGACGACGCCGGAGGAGCAGCGTCTCTTCCGGCGCCTGGCAATCTTCACCGGTGGCTGCACCCTCGAGGCGGCCGAAGCCGTCGCCACTACGGACGGAAACCCAGGCACCGGGGTGCTGGATGTCCTGGCCTCCCTGGTGTCCAAAAGCCTGGTCCGGCAGGAAGAAGATGTCGACGGTGGGCCACGCTTCACGATGCTGGAGACCGTGCGTGAGTTCGGCTGGGAGCAACTGGCGGCAACCGGCGAAGAGCAATCGTCGCGTGACCGGCACGCGGCGTACTTCGTGGACCTGGTCGAGCGGGCCGACCCGGCGATCTGGGGCGGCCCAAATCACGAATACTGGCTGGATCGGCTGGAAGCCGAGTTGGCCAACCTCCGGGCGGCCCTGGCCTGGCTGGAAGATACCGGCGACGGCCTGGCATTTCTAGGCCTGGCCGCGTCGCTTGGCGGATTCTGGCACTACCGCAGCCACCGCGTCGAGGGCCGCGTCTGGTTGACCCGGGCGCTGGCGGCCAGCCATGGCACGGTTTCGGCCTCACGCGCGATGGCCTTGATCAAGCTCGGCATGCTCGAACGCGTCATGGGCGGTGCGCAGGCAGTCGATCTGTCACGGCAGGGCCTGGCGATGCGGCGGCAATTGGGAGACAAACGAGGAATCGGGCGGGGCCTGATGAACCTCGGCAACGCGCTCAGGGACCACGGGATCTATGCCGAGGCCGTAACGGTTTTGGAAGAAGCGGCGGCGGTGCTGGGGCCAGTGGGTGATATCGGCGGCCTGGCCACCGTACGCATGTACCTCGGGATGGTGGCGCTTGAGCAGGGCGACCCACTTCGCGCCCACGCGCTGCTGACCGACGCGCTAGCCCTTCACCAGCAGGATGGCTTCGCCTACGGTGTCGCCAGCACGTTGCTTGCGCTCGGCCGGATCGAGGCGGATCGCGGAAACGTCGCCGGGGCGGCGAATTGTCACGCCGAGAGCCTGGACCTATGGATCGATGTCAGGAGCCAGGAAGGGCTCGTCGATGCCGTGGCCGCAACGGCGACCCTGGCCATGACATGCGAACGCCCCGAAACAGGGGCGCGGCTCCTGGGTGCAGCTTCGGCCATGGCAGATGCACTCGGCTACGTCGCTCCACCGTCGGCAAGGGAACGGGCCGCGGGAGCCGCCGAGGCCCGCGCGGCCCTGGGTCAACCGGCCTTCGACGAAGCCTTGGAGGCTGGAAGGGCGCTGTCCCCAGGCGAGGCCGCGGCCGAGGCGTTGGCGGCGCTCGACAGCCTGCGCGTTGCAGGGTCGCAAGCGACTGCCACGCCGGGCGACCGCGCTCTCTTCACGCCCCGCGAGCAGGACGTGCTGCGATTGTTGGTCGAGGGGCGCTCGGACCGCGAGATCGCCGAGGCGCTCGGTATCGGCTACCGGACGGTGGCCTCGTACGTCCGGAACATCCTGGCCAAGTTCGACGTCACCTCGCGCACTGCGGCCGCCACCCTGGCCGTCCGCCGGGACCTGGTTTGATCGGTCAGCCGGATGCCGACGTTCAGCCACTACCGTAAGACTACGGTAACCGAACACCCAACGAGCTCCATCGCGACCCCGTAACTCCTACGATGTACGCGTTCGCCTGATCCGGCATGATCGTGAGGCAGGGTCGAACTGACCGTTCGGCCCGCTTTCCGATCGGGCGTCCCTGGAACGATCCAGCCTGGAGACGCCGCATGCAAGGAGGAGGAGTCTCATGTTCCGGAAGCCAATCGCGCTCGCAACGGTTTTCGTCTCGATTCTTGGCCTGATGGTGGCCAGTGCCCTGGCCCAGGGCGGCCCACCGCCGCCCGACGCCACCCCCGGCGCCGTCGGCTTCGGCAACGTTCTCCTCGGCGGGGTCGACCCGGCTGTTGCGCCTGGGTATCGGCTGGAGATGCGCGAGAACACATTCGCCCCCGGCGCCTATGTCACCCGCCACACCCACCCGACTGCCATCATCGTTTGCGTGCAATCAGGCGCTTTGGGCTTCGCTATCCAGGATGGCGCCGCGACGGTCTCTCGAGGCGGGCCCGGGGCGGAGCCCGAGTCTTCGGAGCCGCTCGTTCCCGGCGTCGAAGTCATCCTGGAGCCGCGCGATTGCGTGGCCTTCGACGAGTTCGCGGCGCACACCGAGCACACGGGCTGGAATGCCAGCGGCGGCACGACAGTCGTGTGGGAAACTCGTCTGCTTGTGATCGGAGAGCCGTACACGACGTTCGTGGATGAGCAGGGCACGCCAGTAGCCACGCCGGTGCCGTAGCGCACAGTCGCTAAAATCCCCGAAACGCACAACCATCGCCTACGGCGAGCGGAGACAACTTCAACGGCCCGGGGACCTCCCGGGTCGTTGAGGAAAATACGTACTTCTACCGATGTGTGGCGACGTTCGCTCCACCATCCTGTTGAGGTGGCCCGCTACCGTGTGGGGCATCCAGGGCGTTCGCATCACGCTGGCCGAATGCAACGCAAGCAAGGAGACGGATAATGGCTCAATCGGAGATGTCTCGGAGAAGATTGTTGGCGCAGGGCGGCTCGGTCGTCGCCGGCCTGAGCGTGCTGCGCGTGGCAGGACCGACGTACGC
>JALZLU010000393.1 GCA_030858685.1 Chloroflexota bacterium
CCGCTGCTCCGCCCAAGCGCCGCGCGACCCGCAAGGCCGCGCCAGCCGCGACCGAGGTCGACTCTTTCGCCGAGGGTGAGGTGGCGCCCGCGACAGAGGAGGCGCCAAAGCCCCGCAAGCGGGCGACGCGAAAGCCCGCCGCGAACCCGACCGAGGGAGCCTCGTAGGAGACGCCCGAGATCCGCGCCGAAGCGATCGCTGACCTTGCGGCGTACAGGGACATGACGGGCTTCCGCACGCGTGGGCATCCGGCCGCACGCCGCGCGCTGGCCCGAGCCGTCGCGCTGCAGCGGCCACCGCACGCCCTGCTTCTGGAGGGGCTGGGCGGCATCGGCAAGACGACCCTGGCGCTCGACCTGGCGGCCGGCCTCCTGTGCCTCGACGAGGATCCGTCAGCGAGACCCTGTCGGGGGTGCGCCGGCTGCCGCAAGGTCGAGCACGGCAATCATCCGGACCTGCACCGGCTCGCGCCGGAGGGTGCCGGGGAGCAGATCCGCCTGGCGCAGGTCCAGCGCCTGAGCGCCGATCTGTCGCTGCTGCCCTTGGAGGGCCGCTGGCGAGTGGCCATCATCGAGGCTGCCCACCGGCTCAACCCGGACGCGCAGAACGCGCTGCTCAAGACCCTCGAGGAGCCGGTCGGCTTCGCCTGCATCGTCCTCGCCGCCGATGATCCCGCCGCGCTGTTGCCGACCGTGGCCAGTCGCGCCGCGCGTCTGCGCATGGGACCCGTGCCTGCGCTGGATATCGCGGCCCTGCTCGTCGAACGTGGTGTGCTGGATGCGTCACGAGCGGCTGCCGTGGCGCGCGCCAGTGGCGGGCGACCCGGGCTGGCCCTCGGTCTGGCGGCTGACCCGGACGCCGTCCTTGCCGCCGATCGCCTGACGCGACTGCTGCTGGATCTCACTCACGCCGATCGGCGTCGGCGGCTGGCGCTGGTCAGTGACCTCCTGGCCGACGCGGCGCTGGTCGACGCTGCCGTGCGCGGCGCCAACGCCGAGCCCGAGATCCCGCCCAAACCTGCCACGAAACGAGGGGCTCGCACCGGCGCTGGTCCCGGCGGACGCGCGGCACCGGCCGAGCGGCGCCGCGCCGCCATCCGGGTGCTCATCACCTGGCGTGAAGTGGGACGTGACCTGGCCGTGGTCTGTCGCGGAGGAGCCGCAGAGGTCCGCCATCTGGCGCTCCTGGACGAGCTGCGGGCGGCCGCCGCCGGCATCCAGGAGGCAGAGCTGCTCACATTCCTGGAGCGGCTGGATGGCCTGGTGGCGGCGATCGAGGCGTACGCAAACCCGGAACTGGCGCTCGATGCCCTGGTGCTGGCCTGGCCGCGCGCGCCGCGCGCCGCTTGATGGGGCCCAGGGTGGAACCGACGAGGTCCGCGCCCCACCGACTCGAGGCGACCGTGCACGGACGCGTGCAGGGCGTCGGCTTTCGGATGTTCGTGGCGCGCGCCGCGCGCCGTCTGGACCTCTCCGGCTGGGTGGCCAACCGAGAGGACGGCGCCGTGTCCGTGATGGCAGAAGGCGAGAGACCATCGCTGGAGGTGCTCGACGGGCTGCTACGCCGGGGTCCTCCCGGCGCCTCGGTCCAGCGCGTGGAGGTCCGCTGGGCACCCGCGCGCGGCGGTGCCATCGGATTCGAGGTCCGTCACGGGTCGCATCCGGGCGACTGACCGTCAGGCCCTGTCGAGGATCCCCGCCACGGCCGGCAGCTGGCTGGCACACGCCGAGCGTCCCGTGCGCAGGACCTCCACCGTGTCACCGTCGACCAACCGGATCTCCGCCCATGCCTGATTGTTCGTCGTGTCCGTCTCCAGCCAGTCACCTTCCCCGTTGGCCGTGGAGCAGAGCAGGTAGCGCCCATCATCGATGCCCGTCGTGTCGATCCACTGGCGCGGCAGCTGGGCGCCGTAGAGATCGCCCCAGCCCACGGACAGGCCCATGCGGAACGACGTCGAAGTCGACCGACCACAACCCGCCTCGCTGAACACGCGACGCTGTGGGGCGCGGGGCAGGCTCAGCCGGCGAGCGCTCGTGTCGAAGAAGCAAAAGCCGGTCTTGGCTCCGGCCAGGGCCTCGCCAAAGCCTGCCGCCCGAGGACCGAGCTGGAACAACTCGTAGTGCTGGACCTTCAGCACGTGCCAATGGTTGTGACCGTCGCCGACGTCAAAGCGCCCGGGCCGATCGGTGGCCACACCGCGCCACGTTCCGTTGCTCTGCTTGATGCGCTGGAGCGTGCGCATCTCAGGGCAGTCGCTGGTGGCGCAGTCGCGCTTGCCCTTCACCAACAGTGGCCCCCGACCAACGTTGACGATGATGGCGTCGAAGCGCAGCAGCCGCTTGTTCTGGATGGTGCTGAAGTCGAGCCGGATGCCAGTCGGTTTCGCCATACGCAGGTCCGGCAGCAGATCGGTCGGTCCACCGGCCATGACCCCGGCGGGCAGCAGCACAGCCATCATCGCCAGGCTGATTCCCAGCATCGGGGCACGTCGGCGCAGTCGGAGCATGACACCCTCCAGTCGGAACGCGCACCGGAGCGGCAGAGCGCGATGTCCGAGTCAAGTCAGGGTAGCGCACCGGATACAGTCTGCCGCTACTCCTATTTACCTATGCGGGTTCGCCGTTGGGGGCCGACCTTGCTATCGTTCCCAGAGGGGGTCGATGGCGCACCACGATCGGTGCCCGACGATGAGGAGGATGCGCTGGACGAGGACGAACGACTCGAGACCCTGTCCAGCCTGGCGCTGTTCGGCGAGCTTGGCCCAGCCCAGCTTGCTGAGGCGGTCCACACCTTCAGCGAAGAGTCGCACCCGGCCGGTCAGCGCATCCTGCGCCAGGGGTTCACGGGCAGTGGCTTCTACGTGATCCTGGAGGGCGAGGTCGCGGTGCGCATCGACGGCGACGATCGGGCGCGCCTGGGCAAGGGCGACTTCTTCGGGGAGATGTCAGTGCTGCTCGGCGAGCCCCCGGTGGCTGACGTCGTGGCCATCGCGCCCTTGCGGGTGTTGCACCTCGCCAGCGGTGAGCTGAAGGAGTTCCTGGGCCGTCACCCGTCCGTCATGTACCGCATGCTCCAGACCGTGGCGCGTCGCCTCCGCAACGCCAATCGATGGCAGGGCTGATGGGCGCTCCGACCGGCTCACCGGGGCAGGCTGGGCAGCGGCCGCACCCACCGGGTGACTACCCGGTGGTCGTGGTGGGCAGCGGGCCTGGCGGCATCCAGGCCAGCCACTTCCTCTCGCAGCTGGGCATCCGGCACGCCCTGATCTCGGCCGACCCCGCACCGGGCGGCATGTTTCGACGCTTCCCCTTCTTCCAGCGCCTGCTCTCGTGGACCAAGCCGCATGCTCCGTTCGCGCACGAGAGCCGCCAGTACGAGTGGTATGACATGAACAGCCTGGTCAGCGACGACCCGCGCTTTCGTGCGGTCATGCCGTCACTCATGGATGGCAGCTCCGACTTCCCATCACGCCCGGAGATGGAGCAGGGCATCGGGGCCTTCGCCCAACGCGCAGGCGTCGCGGTCCGACACGATTGCCGCTGGGAGAGCACCCGCCGCGAGGATGACGCGTTCGTGCTGGCCACGACCGACGGCGAGTACCGCTGCCGAGCGGCCATCTTCGCCGTGGGCGTGGCGGAGCCCTGGAAACCCAACACGCCCGGCTTCGAGCTCGTGCCTCACTACGTCGAGACACGGCGCGCCGAGACGTACGCGGGCAAGCGCCTCTTCATCGTGGGCAAGCAGAACTCGGCATTCGAGCTGGCCACCGGCCTGTTGGCCTGGGCCAGCCGCATCGTGCTCGCCTCGCCGCGTGCGGTCTCCTTCTCCGTCAACCTGCATTCGCTCAGCGGGGTGCGGGCGCGCTACGTGCAGCCGCGGGAGGACGCCAACCTGGGCAACGGTGTCTTCATCATGGATGCCTCCATCGAACGCGTCGAGGCGCGCGGGTCCGTCTTCATGGTCCACACGAGGAACTCGTTGACGGGTGAGTCGCTGGCCGTGGAGGTGGACGAGGTCATCGCCGCGACCGGCTTCCAGTGCCCGCTCCAGGACCTGCCGGCCCTTGGTGTGTCGGTCTTCGGGCAGAACCGCCTTCCCGCCATGACTCCCCACTTCGAGAGCGCCGACGTGCCCGGGCTGTACTTCGCGGGGACCATCGGCCAGGGCGTGTCGGGCCTCGGCAAGTTCGGTATCGGCTCCAACTCGGGAGCGGTCCACGGGGCCCGCTACAACGCGCGCCTGATGGTGCGCGACCTGGCTGCGCGCCATCTCGGCCTGGAGGTCACGCGCCCCAGCATCCCGCCGGGGCAGCTCATCGACTACCTCCTGGAGGAGCTCAGCACGGGCCCGGAACTCTGGAATCAGCAGGGCTATCTGGCTCGCGCGGTGATTCGTGATGCCGACGGCTCCGCCCGCGATGAAGGGATCGTGTCCCTGGCAGACTGGGTCGACCGCAGCGGTCCCGATGGCGTGGCCGTGGCCGTGGAGAGCGACGGACGCGGTGTCATCCACCCGGTCGCCTACCGGCGCAGCGGTGGTCGTGTCAGTGGCGAGTCACCGCTGCCGCCGCACCCCCTCCACGACTTCCGGACGGCAGATCACCAGCGGCTGATGTCCGATATCGCCGGTTGGCTGGCCGGTCCGGGCGCGATGACGCAGGCATGACCGACCGCCCGCCGCTCCGGCGACCGATCGAGGTGCCCGTGGCCCGGGTGGCCCGCGAGCGCTACGGTTTCGACGAGCCACTCCTGCCGCCCACCGAACGACCCGTCGTGGCCGCCCGGGGGGCACGTCGGCTGGCGCGGCGCATGGCGGAGCGCCGGCCCAAGGGCGCGGCACCGCCGCCGCGCGCCGGACAGGTCCAGGCCATGACTGCCATCCACGAGGCGATGCACCGGGTCATCGATCAGCACCGCGACCGGGACGGCACCTCCATCTTCGACGAGGCACTCCAGTCCCTGACCCGGGATGTCGGGCCCGATGCGCTGAACGAGGCGCTGCGCGCGCACGCCGTGGAGTTCCCCGTGGCTTCGGTGTTCCGTGGCGATCTCGAGGTGGATGGCTACCTCGCGGCCCAGACCGGCCAGCAGCCGCATCGCGAGGTGGTCCTGGAGGAACTCCTCCTGCTCTGGCTGTCCAACCGGAATCCCGCCCTGGTACGCCACGGCGAGCTATTCGATGAGTGGCCGGTCGCTCGCGCATCTCTCTACGCCGAGATCGTGGAGGGTCTGCGCCGCAGCCTGGCCTCCGTGGTGGTGTCCGCTCCGGAGGGGGACGGCGGCCAGGATCTGGTGTCGATGCTGCTGGCACCGGCTCGAGCAGCGCCCGATTCGCTGGCCGGGCAGCTCCGCTACATCCGCCGGAACTGGCCGGACATGGCAGAGCTGGTCGATGGCGTTGGCCCCGACCTGGACCGCCTTGCCGCGTTGGAGCGCGGAGCCATCGACGAGGACGAGGACGAGGACGAGGACGAAGAGGACGCTGGCGAAGGGACGGTGACCATCGCCACGCCTGTCACGGGGACCGGCGGCCCGGGTCCCGCGCAGGCCGGTGCCCTGGATGGCTTCAGGGGACTCGACGAGGAGCCTGAGCGCTACAGT
>JALZLU010000396.1 GCA_030858685.1 Chloroflexota bacterium
GGTCGAGACGCTGGGTGCGCAGCCAGGCCGGCTGGCCAAGCGGATCGCCTACGTGCCGCAGGCCGAAGCGGTCGATTGGGACTTCCCGGTGACCGTCGGCGACGTGGTCATGATGGGTCGCTACCCCGGCCTGGGCCGGTTCCGGCGACCAGGCCCGGTGGACCAACGAGCGGTCATCGACGCCCTCGGGCAGGTCGACATGGTCGACCACCGCGGGACGCAGATCGGGCGGCTCTCCGGTGGCCAGCGAAGACGCGTGTTCCTGGCCCGTGCCCTGGCCGCGGAGCCGGATCTCTTCCTGATGGACGAGCCCGTGACGGCTATCGACGCGACGACCCAGGAAGAGCTGATGGACCTGCTCGAATCGGTGGCCACGGGTGGACGGACGGTCATCGCCACGACCCATGACCTGGCCTGCGCCGCTGCCCGCTTCCAGACCGTCCTGGCCATCAACCGACGAGTCGTGGCGCACGGCCCGGCTTCATTGATCCTGGATCCCGCACTGCTGGCCCAGACCTATGGCGGGCACCTGCTCACGCTGGGCGGCCAGACCGTCGTGCTGGACGATGCGCATCATCACGAGGAAAGCCCCGGCCAGCGGCACTACCACGAAGAGTCCCCGCGGCGACGCTGATGGACGCCCTCCTGGAGCCGCTCGGCTTCGCCTTCTTCGTGCGCGCCATGATCGCCTCCGTGCTGGTGGGCATCGTCTGCGCGGTGGTCGGCAGCTATGTCGTGCTCAAGGGGCTGGCCTTCATCGGTGACGCCATCAGCCACGCGGCGTTCCCGGGCATCGTGGCCGCCTTCATCGTGGGCGGCTCGTTCTACATCGGAGCGGGCATCGCCGCGGTGAGCACGTCGCTGGCCATCACGTGGGTCAGCCGACGTGGCGGCCTGCGACTGGACACCACCATCGGCGTGCTCTTCGCGGGAACCTTCGCGCTGGGCATCTTCCTGTACAGCACGATCGAGGGCTACGTGGGCGACCTCTTCCACCTGCTCTTCGGCTACGTCCTGGGCATCAGCCCAGAGGATCTGGTGGCGCTCGCCCTGCTGGGCGGCACGGTGCTGCTGGTAGTTGCGCTCCTCTGGAAGGAGCTTCTCTACTCCACGTTCGATCCGCTGGCGGCTGCCGCCTCGGGCATCCCCGTGGCGCGCCTGGAGTACGTCTTCATCGCGCTGGTGGCGGTGACCATCGTGGTCAGCCTCCAGGCGGTGGGCATCGTGCTGGTGGTGGCCATGCTGGTGACCCCAGCGGCGACCGCACAACTGATCACCAACCGCTTCTCGCGGATGATGCTGACGGCCGTGCTGGTGGGGGCGGGCTCGGCCGTGGTTGGTCTGTACCTGTCCTTCTGGTTCGACGTGGCCTCCGGCGCCACCATCGTGCTGGTCCAGACGGCGCTGTTCGCGGGGGCATTGCTGCTCGGTCCGCGGAGCGGGCTGCTCGCCCGGCGGTCTGGCATCATCCACGTGTGAGGGACGACCAGAGGGGACCTGGTGCCGGCACGGTCGTGATCGAGGCACAGGACCTGCGCAAGCGCTACGGGCCCGTCCAGGCCGTGGACGGCGTCAGCTTCCATGTCGAGCGTGGCGAGGTGTTCGGGATGCTGGGACCGAACGGCGCTGGCAAGACCACCACGGTCGAGATGCTGGAAGGTCTGCGCAAGCCGGACGGCGGTCAGGCTCTGGTGCTGGGCATCGACGTCGCCCGCGAGCCCGACCGCCTGAAGGAGCGCATCGGCGTCCAACTCCAGACGGCGGCGCTCTATCCCAACCTGACGGTCACGGAGGTCATCGACCTCTTCGGTTCGTTCTATCGCCAACGACGCCCCACCAGCGAGCTGATCGAGGCCCTGGACCTTGGCGAGCGCCGCGATGCGCTCACCAAGGTGCTCTCCGGCGGGCAGCGCCAGCGGCTGTCCGTGGCGCTCGCCCTGGTCAACGATCCGGAGCTCATCTTCCTGGACGAGCCCACCACCGGCATGGATCCCGCCGCCCGGCGTTCGCTGTGGGACCTGGTGTTGGCGCTCAAGGAGCGCGGCACGACGGTGCTGCTCACCACCCACTACATGGAGGAAGCCGAACGACTGTGCGACCGGATCGCCATCATGGACCACGGCAGGATCCTGGAGATGGGGACGGTCAAGGACCTCGTGGAGCGTCGATTCCAGGAGCTGTCCATACGCTTCGACGCGCTGCCCGACCTCGCGGACGATCGTTTGCGCGCGCTGCCCGGCGTGAGTCGAGTGGTCCACGAGGATGGGGAGATGGCGCTCTACACGCGTGACGTGGCCGCCACCATCGGCGGCCTCCTGACGGCCGCGCGCGACGTGGACCAGGAGCCGCAGAACCTGGCTGTCCGCCGGGCAACGCTGGAAGACGTCTTCCTCGACCTGACCGGTCGGGCGCTGCGGGATTGAGGCGATGACGGCACTGCGGGACTGACCGATGACGGCACTGCGCACCCTCACCATCGCCAACATCCGCTCGTTCATCCGGGACCGAGCGGCCATCTTCTGGACGCTCGCCTTTCCCATCCTGTTCGTGGTCCTGTTCGGATCCATCTTCTCTGGCAACGGACCGGGCTCCTTCCAGGTCGGCTGGGCGGATGAGGACGGCACGCCAGGTGCGACGCAGTTGCGTGCCGCCTTCGCGGGCACAGGCATAGTGGAGCTCACGGACGGCACCCGCGAAGAGCTGCTGGCGCAGATGCGCGAAGGCGACGTGGATGCCGTGGTGGTCGTGCCGGACGGCTTGGGTGATGCCCTTGGCGCTGCCGCGACCGGGGCGACGCCACCCTCCGCGGCAGTGTCGCTGGTGGTCTACACCGACCCCAGCCAGCAGACGACGAGCACGACCATCCAGCAGATCGTCAGTCAGGTCGTTGCCGTCACGAACCAGACCATCACTGGCACCCCGCCCGTGCTCGGGCTTGCGACGGAGTCGCTTCAGACCGACGACATCACCCCGGCGGCCTATTTCGTGCCCAGCATCCTGGCCATGGCCCTGATGCAGTTGGGCGTGTTCGCGGCCATCCCGCTGGTGGAGCAGCGC
>JALZLU010000416.1 GCA_030858685.1 Chloroflexota bacterium
CGGATGCGCCGCACGGTCCCGCGTTCGACCACGACCCCGCCGATCCGCACATCGCCGTGGCTGGGCGTGTGTATGCCGTTGAGGTGCAGCAGCAGCGTGCTCTTGCCCGCTCCGTTGGGGCCCACGATGGCCACCTTCTCGCCGTGCTCGACACGCAGGTCGATGCCGCTGAGAGCCTCCGTGCCGTCCGGATAGCGGAAGTGCAGGTGCTCCATCTGGATCGTGCCGCGGAGAGGGGTCTCGAGCGCCTGAGCCTCGGCACTGGAGGGAGCATCGTGCCGATGCCGATGAAAGTGCCTGTCGTCCGCGTGGTCGTGCCCGTGCTCATGGGCGTGTTCGTCGGTCACCGCAGGAACCAGAGATGGGCGGCCAGCTGCCAGATGACGAGCACCGCGACCAGGGCCCCCAGCGCCAGCCACTCCCGAGCGCCGATCCGACGCACCGTCATGTGGTGGAACTCCCCTTCGAAGCCGCGCGCCTGCATCGCCGCATAGATGCGCTCACTGCGCTCGTAGGCGCGCAGGAACAGCGATCCGACGAGCGCCCCCGTGGTGCGCGCGCGCCAGCCCAACGAACCGCCGGCCCGACCCTCAGCCTGGGCCGATCGCGAGGTACGCGCGCGCAGCATGCGGCTGGCCTCGTCAGACATGACCGCCAGATAGCGGTACATGAAGCCGATGATGGCCACCAGGATGCGCGGCATGCGCAGGCCACGAAGCCCGTCGACCAGCTCATGGAATGGGGTCGTGAAGGCCAGCAGCAGTGCGACCTGGACGCTCAGCCAGCTCTTGCCGATGATGGTCAGGACGCGCAGCAGCCCCTCATCCAGGACGGTCAGGCGCAGCGGCCCCAGCTCCAGCGTGGCCAGGATGCGCCCCTCCCCCACGAACGCCAGCGGCAGCGCGGCCAGCAGGAACGGCACCGCCACGAGCGTGCCGCGCACCACGTGCAGCGGTCCGATGCGGGCCGCCCCGGCCATCAGCAGGATGCCCGCCCAGCAGACGGCCATCGCCGTGAAGGCGCCGTTGGGCAGAAGCGTGATGGACAGGATGACCGCCACCGACCCGACGATCTTGAGGCGCGCATCGGCGCCGTGAAGCGGGCTCGCCCGCGGGAGGTAGCGCTCGAAGGTCAGGGTGCGGCCTACACCCTCTCGCCCGGCGGTCGCCGGCGAGCGAGTAGCTTCCCGAGCCCGACCATCAGCGCGAAGACCACGGCCACTCCGATGAGTCCCGCCAGGACCGTGGAGAGGAAGGGATCATCGATGCCCGGGATGGAGTAGTCGGGCACGATCTCGTACAGCGCCTCCTGCGCCCGCTCGATGAAGCCGCCGTCCTCCGCCACCCGCTCCAGGCCGTCTGGGTCGGGCGAGGCCAGCGGTGCCAGCACGATGACCACGAGCGCTGCGATGGCCAGCCCGATCACCCACCACCAGGGGTTGCGTCGGCTGACGCTCGGTCGGTCGTCCCTGCGTCGGTCGTCCATGATCAGGCTCCCTGGGCGACGCGCACGCGCACCGGGTCGAAGGCGTCACGAAGGCTGAAAAGGTCGGGCCGGGTGGCCTGGATGAAGATGAGTGCCGCCACCGTGATGGCCGCCTCTCCGATCCCGATGAGTGCGTGGACGCCCAGGATGAAGCCCATGGTTTCCAGCGTCGTTGCGTCCGAGGCGAGCAGCATCAGGCCGATGCTCAGGGCGCCGCCCATGACCGCCAGCCAGGCCGCCACGGCTGCCGCGGGGATGCGGCCGCGCGCCTCGCCGCCAAGGACCTTGGCCAGGAGCCGATAGGCGGCATACGCGCCCAGCGTGCCGACGATGCCCATGATGAAGATGTTTGCCCCAAGCACGACCAGGCCGCCGTCCTGAAAGAGAAGTGCCTGGACCGTGACCACCGCGGTCATGACCAGGGTGCCCGCCCAGGGACCCAGGAGCACGGCCGCAAGCACGCCACCAAGGAGGTGCCCGGAGGTGCCCGGCGCGACCGGGAAATTGACCATCTGGCCGGCGAAGATGAACGCTGC
>JALZLU010000451.1 GCA_030858685.1 Chloroflexota bacterium
CAATTCGAGCCGGCCATAGCGCGATCAGCATCGCCGGCGACCGACTCGAGGGCCGCGAGGGCCGCTACCGCATCGTCGCGTGCCTACGCTCCAGCGACCGCAACCGTCGATGCACCGTGTTCTCCGGCGCGCTCACCGTTGCGCCCATTCGCAACTAACGGTGCTCCGTTGCAGGCGGGCGGCGACGTTTCTGAGCAAGCTTTATCCGACAGCCTCGCCTCTAAGCGGAGGCGGGCTCCAAGTCGACGAGAACTCCTACCTCGCTTCGAAACTCCCGGCCTGCTCCGGATCCGAAGACCTCGGGCACGGCGTCGACTTCCCGCACTTCGACGGTTCCTGAGAGCGCCCGGCCGTCCCGAAACACCACGCTCACGACCTGGATCCCGCTGACGCGGCCCCTTGTGCCTCCGATCTCCTCAGGGATCTCTCCGTGGTGCTCCTCATAGAAGATGACCCTGTCGCGCGCCGCCTGCTGGATTGGTTCATCCGCATACGCGAGGACATGACCGACACGTACGCCGTGACCACCGGCTTCGGGCGTTGGTTGAAGCTCGGCTTCGATCAACCAGTCGTGTGGCATCCAAGGCTCTCCGCCGAGGCTCAGCTTGAGCGGCCAATCCACCTGGTCGCCAACCCTGAAAGGGTCGCCACAGCACTCGTACTGCCAACTCCTGTACACGACCGGCACCCCCATCCGCCCGGACTCTAGCTGTGCCCGGACTGCTGCTTTCCCCTGGAAGCGATAGCGAGGTGCTCGATCCTCGCGACTGCTGCTTTCCACGCTAGGGGGCAGCGCGTTGCGGCCACAACTCGACTAACCCAGACCGCCGCGTTTCGCCCGGTTAGCCAGTCAACCCCGAGCAAGAGCGAGAGCAGCCCGGCGCCTCCGCCGGGACGCTTACGCATCGTAAGGTGCAAGTGTGTAATTGGACCATTGAGCGCAGCGGGCTTGTGCCGCGCTGTTGAGGTCGACGCCGTGGCCGTGCCGTTCGGGCCGCCGGAATGCGCGGTAGCCGGTGCAGGCCAGGCGGCCGCCAGGGCCTGCACCGCTGAGGCCGGATGGCTTTCGTGTCCGGTAGCGCTGCGCTGGCAGCGGCGCTCGCGGAGAACGTCGGCGCCCGACGGTGGGGAAATCGCTCCCGCGTCCCCCACCCAGCCTGCCGTTCGTGGCGGCTGGGGCTCTAGCTGCGCCGCCTGCTTCTCGCTGCGCTCTGCGGGCCGTGTCCCGTCGTTGTTTTTTCCAGTCGTTTGTTAAAGACGTTTTAGTGCCACTCCTAGATCGTGGGTTGAGGGGGGTAAACGCCACTCCTGGATCGTGGGTTGGGCGCCACTCCCGGATCGTGGGTGTAGGGGCCCGCGCCATCCGGGGCGCCACTCCTAGATCGTGTCCGGGCCGGCTGGGAGAGTCGCTCGGCATGAGCCACCGCCATGAGTCGCCGTCCTCGGTGCGCCCCGAGCGCACCCTCACTCGCTGCGGCCTGTGGGCCACCCGCCCCGTGCAGCTGCAGCTGCCCTTCGAGGCCTCCGGGCTCTCGGAGCGCATCCAGGCCGAGGGTCGCCTCAAGCTGACCCCGGACTACGACGTTTTCGCCTGGCTATGCGAGCGCCAGCTCAGCCGGCCGACGGTCACGGGCTGGATGCGCCCGACGCTTTACGAGCTGGGTTCGGCGCTCTACGGCCGCCCGCCATCGAACGCCGACTACCGCCAACTGCGCGAAGCGCTCGACCGCCTCGCCTGGGTCCACGTGACGATCGCCGACTACGACATCGAGACCGGGGCGTTCCGCGACAACTGGGTCAGCCGAGACAACCTCATGGCGCTAGGCCGGCCGACACGCGAGGACCCCACCGGGCTTCAGCGTCCCTCGATCCGTTTCGCCGAGTGGCTGCGCCAGGCGATCGCCGAGGAGCGCGTGGTGCGGATGCCGTGGCGCACGCTGCGCAGCTTCGGGCGCAAGCAGCTGCTGGCCAAGCGGCTGTGGCTGTATCTCGCGGCGGAGCGCTGGAAGCGCCAGGGCGCCGGCGACGTCGAGGCGACCTGGATCCGCTGCGGCGACCAGCTCGAGGGCGCGCTGGGGATGGACTACGACCGCCCACGAGCTGCGCGGTCGGCGCTCAAGCGCGCCTGCGTGACGATCCGCCGCACCGACGCGCGCTACGCGGCCGGCGCGCTGGACGTCGTGCAGGTCGGGCGCCACAACTGGCGCGTCGCGGC
>JALZLU010000465.1 GCA_030858685.1 Chloroflexota bacterium
CTGCATCGGAGGGAGGGGCCGAGGCGCCAGGGGTGGTCGCTCCAGGTGACGTTGGGGTGGGCGAGCCGCTGGTGCCGTCCGTGGCGGTCGGATCCGTGGCCGCCGGAGTCGCGGAGACCCTGGCCGAAGGCGTCGGCGCGGGCGAGTCGGTGGGGGCGATGGTGGTGGAGCCGGTACCGCTGCCGCCGGCGCAGGCTCCCGCGATGAGGGCGGTCACGATCAGTACCACGGAGACTCGGATCGGTCGGAGCATGAAGTCCCCTTCTGGCGCACAGCGTCGACGCTGGTTACGGGTACTTACGTCGCGCAGCCCCGTTCGGACCTCTGGGCCCGGGAACACCCCGTCGATCTTTCACGATCACCGAACACAACGCTGACGCCTCGCTACTTCGCGTGTCTCACGACAGGTAGGGTCGCGAGCGCGGAGAGCACTGGATACACGATGGGACAAGCATCGAGCGGGGCGAGCCCCAGGCCGGATGCCGAGAGAGGGCCGGGCGACGCCCAGCGACCACGAAAGCCGGTCCAGGAGACATCGACCGTTCGGTGATCGTGACGGATCGCACCTTCGGCCCGAGTCGACGCGGATGGTGACAGGCGATCGATGTGACGGCCCGTGGCGAGGGGTCCCGTCCGCCCAGACGTTCGATCCAGCGTGGTGATCCCTCTAGTCCGCCACTCCGCTCAGCCACCTGGCGACCAGCAAGGGACCGTCGTCGGTGAGGATCGATTCCGGGTGAAACTGGATGCCCTCGACCGGGTGCGCCCGGTGGCGGACGCCCATGACCAGGCCGTCTGGCGACCAGGCGGTGAGCTCGAGGTCAGCGGGCAGGCTCGAACGCTCGATGGCCAGTGAGTGGTACCGCGCCGCGCTCAAGGGCGATGGCGCACCGGCGAAGACGCCACGGCTCTCGTGCAGTACCCGCGAACGCTTGCCATGCACCGGCTCCACCCGCACGACCTCGCCGCCATACGCCACGCCGATGGCCTGGTGCCCCAGGCAGACACCCAGCGTCGGGATGCGGGGTCCGAGCTGGCGGATGAGCTCGACCGAGATGCCGGCTCGCTCCGGGCGCGAGGGCCCGGGCGAGATGACGATCCCGTCGGGAGGATCTGCCGCGATGGTGTCCACCGTGATCTGGTCGTTGCGGACGACATCCACGTTCACGCCCTGGGTCGCCAGGAGCTGGAAGAGGTTCCAGGTGAACGAGTCGTAGTTGTCCAGGAGGAGGATGCGCGTCACTCGTCGGCCTCCCGCGGCGCATCCGACGCCGGCGGCGGCGCGTTCGCTTCCACCAGTGCTGCCAGCACCGCCCGAGCCTTGGCCGCCACCTCTGCCGACTCGCGCCCGGGATCAGAGTCGGCCACGATGCCCGCGCCGGCATGCACGAACGCGGTGCCGTCGCGCAGGACCACGCTGCGGATGGTGATGGCCGCCTCCACGTCGCTTGGCGAGAAGAATCCGATGGCACCACCGTACGGCCCTCGGCGCTCACCTTCCAGGGCCGCGATGGCCTGCATGGCGCGGACCTTCGGTGCGCCGCTCAGCGTCCCGGCGGGAAACGTGGCGCGCACCGCATCGAACGCGTCGAGTCGTTCGCGCAAGCGCCCGCGCACCTCGGAAACCAGATGCATCACGTGCGAGTAGCGCTCCACGGAGTAGAGCAGCGGCCACTCCACGGTCTCCGTGGCCGATACGCGCCCCACGTCGTTGCGAGCCAGGTCGACCAGCATGGCGTGCTCCGCCAGCTCTTTCTCGTCGGCCAGCAGGTCCGCTTCCAGCTCCGCATCCCGCACGGGATCGTCTGAGCGCGGCCGCGTCCCGGCGATGGGCCGGGTGACGATCTCACCGTTGCGTGCCCGCACCAGCAGCTCAGGCGACGCACCCAGCAGGGCACGTCCAGAGCCCAGGTCGATGAAGAAGAGGTGCGGCGACGGGTTGATCCGCCGCAGCGCCCGATAGACCGCGAGCGGCGCGGCGGCGCAGGGCACCGTGAAGCGCCGCGCCAGCACCGCCTGGAGCATCTCCCCGGCGTGGATGTCGGAGACGAGGGACGCGACGCCAGTCTCGTAGCGAGCGGCACCTTCCTGGGCGTCTTCTCCGGCTACGGATCCGGCGCCAGGCGTTCTCATTCCTCGATCACGTTCCAGGCGGACCGGGCGTTCGGCCTCGACCGGACGCGCCAGCGACTCGGCCACGGCGGCCAGCCTGCCGTCTGAGTCCCCTTCGTCGATGGTCGCCAACGTCGCCGACTGGGCCAGGTGGTCGAAGACGATGACGACCTCGGGCAGGTGGAAGCAGGCCTCCGGAAGCCCGACCGGGTCGGCTTCGGGCACCGGCAGGCGCTCCCAGCGGGCGGCCGCCTCGTAGGACAGGTAGCCCACGCCGGCCGAGAGCGGAAAGGGGAAGCCGGCATCGCTCGGGATGGACGGCAGGACGGTGCGAAGCGCCTCCAGCGGATCGTCGGTCTCGAAGCGTTGCACCTCGCTGCCGTCCGCGGCACGGATCACGGCCGTGGAGCCCTCCACGGTGAGCGTCCGGCCACGCACGCCGACCATGGAGTAGCGCCCGTAGCGCGCTCCGCCCTCGACGCTCTCCAGGATGAAGGCCAGCCGATCGCGAAGGCGAAGCGCGGCGGCGACGGGCGTCAGGGTATCCGCGCTCCACTCGACGGAAACGACGCCACTCCCGGCGCGCGGAGCGGCCGGCGCGATCACCCGGTCTTCTCGATGCGCGCGAGGAGGAGATCGACGGCGTCGAGATAGCCCTGCCAGCCCCGACCGATGACCTGCCCGGCAACGACCGGCTCCAGTACGGAGATGCGCCACGACTCCCTGGCACGGATGTCGCTGATGTGGACCTCGATGACGGGCCGCTCTGCGGAGACGATGGCATCGTGAAGTGCGTAGCTGGTGTGCGCCAGCGCGCCTGGATTGATCACGACGCCGTCGTAGTCGCGCTCCTCCAGGCGGTCGATGAGGGCGCCTTCGTGGTTGGTCTGGAGGGCATCGACCTGCGCCCCCCGCGCTTCGGCATGCGCGCGGACGGCCTCGACCACCTCCGCCAGCGTAGTCGTGCCGTATACCTCGGGCTCGCGGTAGCCGAGTCGGCCCAGGTTGGGTCCGTTGAGCAACAGGATCCTCATCTCATGTCCTCTGTGGGGTGATGCGCGCCAGCGCGCGGTCAAGCTCGGCCTCCGAGACGTCGTCGACCTCCTCGACCCGACCGACGGCCATGGGCAGGATCCAGCGCTGGCGGCCCCGCCGGCGCTTCTTGTCGCCCTGGAGTGCCTGGCGGACGACGGACGGGTCGAAACCGCGGTGGAGCGCGAAGCCCAGCGTGGCGAGGAGCGTGTCGATGCGATCGGCGAGGCCCCTGTCTGCGCCGCGGCTCTCCGCGATGGCCGCCACAGCGCGGATCCCCAGCACGACCGCCTGGCCGTGCGGCAGGCGATAGCCGCTCTCGATCTCCAGGGCGTGGCCCAGCGTGTGGCCCAGGTTCAGCGTGCGGCGCTCACCCGACTCGTACGGGTCGTTGGCCACGATGCGCAGCTTGAGGCGAACGGAGAGCTCCACGATGGCATAGCGGGCCGCTTCGTCCGGGTCGCGGGTCCTGAGGGCCGCCACGCCGCGCTCCTCCATGAGCCGCCATAGCTCGGGGTCGCCGATGAGCGCCGCCTTCAGTGACTCCGCCATGCCGTCCAGGAGACGAGGACGAGGCAGCGTGCGGAGGGAGATCACGTCCGCCACGACGGCGACCGGCGGCCAGAACGCCCCGGCCGCGTTCTTGGCTCCTGCCAGATCCACGGCGACCTTGCCGCCGAGTGCCGCATCCGCCTGGCCCAGCCACGTCGTGGGTACGGGGATGAGCGGCGCTCCCCGGTGATACAGCGCCGCGGCGGTCCCGCCCAGGTCCGTGGTGGTGCCGCCACCCACGCAGATCCAGGCGTCACCGCGCTCCGCGCCGAAGGCGGCCGCGGCTTCCAGTAGCCGCTCCACGGCGCGCATCCGCTTGCCTCGTTCGCCGCCGCGAACGGTGAGCAGCCGCTCCCTGGGGAGCGCCGCCATCAGCTCCGGAAGCACGGCGGCCGCACGCGCGTCGGCCACCACGACCGGTATGCCAGTCGACACATCATCGACCATGCCGCGCAGCGCGGCCCTGTCCAGGTCGCGTCCCAGGACGATCCGCGCATGAGCGGGCCCCATGGGATGGTCGCGCGGCTGCCTTGCGTCGAACAGGCGCCTGGCGCGCGGCAGGTCCTGCGTCTGGAGGGCAGCCAGGGCGTCCGCTACAAGCCCGGTGACAGCGGCCACGTCCCCCGTGGCATCGACCGTGGTGTCAGCCGCGCGATAGAACGGCGCACGGTCAGAACGCAGGATCGCGAGTGCCGCTGCGGCGTTGCCACGCAGCAGGGGACGGGCGTTAGCGTCCGCGGAGAGCCGGCCAAGGAGGTCCCCGTCGGGCGCGTCAAGTTGGATGACCGTCGCCGCATCCCAGAGTGCCCAGCGGGAAAGAGGGTCCATGACGGCGCCGCCGCCGGTGGCGATCACCGCGCAAGGCGTGGCACTGGCCTCTCGTACGGCCTCCAGCTCGAGGACGCGAAACGCTGCCTCGCCGCGCGACTCGATCAATTCAGCGGGTTGGCGGCCGGTGCGCCGGTGCACCAGGTCGTCGGTGTCCACGAATGGGCGACCCAGCCGCTCCGCGATACAGCGGCCCACGGCGCTTTTGCCGCTGCCGGGCAGCCCGACCAGCGCGATCGACTCAGACATCGGCGTCGGGCCCGAGCTCGTTCCTGAGCGCGGCGCGCATCCCCGCGACCGGCGCCGCCACGCCCAGCCACAGCTCCAGGCTGCGCCACCCCTGTCCCAGCAGGATGCCCGCGCCTCCCGCCGCCGGGGCACCGGCCTCGCGCGCGTCCCGGACCAGTCGCGTCGGGCTGGGCCGGTACACCAGGTCCAGCACGGCCAGATCCGGGCGCACCAGTGACGCCGGGATGGGCGTGCCCGCGCCGTCCGTGCCCAGCGGCGTGGCGTTGATCACCAGGTCCGCATCACGGAGCAGCTCGGGCAGCCGATCCCATGATCCGTCCCCACGCTGCGCCGTAGCGACCCGCTCGACCCCGCTCACCTGCAGCGCCAGTACGGCCGAACGCGCCGCACCGCCTCCACCCAGGACCAGCGCCCGCCCCGCGCCGCCCGGACAGAGCCCTTCGATGGCCTCGACAAGGGCGGGCAGATCCGTGTCGTGCCCGACCAGCCGCTGTCCGTCCCGCACCACGGTGTTGACCGAGCCGCTGCGACCTGCCTCGTCTGACCGTTCATCCACGAGGGTCGCGACCGTCCGCTTGTGCGGAGTCGTGACGTTGGCGCCGCCCACCCCGTCCACGCGGAGCGCCTCCACCGCGTCCTCGAGTTCGGCTGGCGGCACGTCCGCCAGATCGTAGGAATGTGGCAGTGAGAGGGCGGCGAAGGCCGCCCGCATCATCGAAGGCGACGCGGAGTACCCGATGCCCTGGCCCAGGAGTCGGAAGGCGAGGGCGTTCACTCCGACCCCGCCAGCTCTGGCTCCGCCAGGGCCGGCGCCTGCGGACGCGTCGACCGCGCACGCCGCCGCCGCACCGCCGCGCTCAGGTCGCCGATCGTGTCGCCGCCGAAGCTCGTGAGCAGCGAGTCGGCCAGGACCAGGGCGACCATCGCCTCGCCCACGATGGCGGCGCGCGGCAGGATGGCCACGTCGCTGCGCTCGATATGGGCCCGTCCCGGCTCGCCGGTGCGAAGGTCGACCGCATCAAGTGGCTTGCGCAGTGTGGCCACCGGCTTGACCGCCGCCCGCACCACCACCGGCTCGCCGTTGGTCATGCCGCCTTCCACGCCGCCCGCTCGATTGGTTCGGCGCGCCCAGCCTGCCTGCCCGGCAGCCGAGTCGACCTCGTCGTGCACCTGGCTGCCGCGCCGCGAGACGACGCCGAAGCCCATGCCGATCTCCACGCCCTTGACGGCCTGGATGCCCATCATCGCCCCGGCCAGCGCAGAGTCAACGCGCGTGTCCCACTCCGAGGAAGAGCCCAGCCCGATGGGCAGCCCCTCGACGACTACGACGAAGCTGCCGCCGACCGAGTCGCCTGCCGCCGACACCGCGTCGATCTCCGCCTGCATCTTCTCCTCGGCAGAGGGGTCCGGACAGCGCAGGGGAGTCGGTCGGGCCAGATCGTGGCGCCACCAGTCGGGCGGGATCTCCGTGAGCGGGTCTTCCGCGTGAGGAAAGGCGCGGATGGGGCCGAGCTGGTCGACGAAGCTCCAGATGCGCACGCCAGCCTCCGCCAACAGTTGGCGGCACACGGCGCCGGCGCAGACGCGCGGTGTCGTGGAACGGGCCGAGGCTCGCTCCAGCACGTCGCGGATGTCGCCCGTGTCGTACTTGATGGCGCCGGCCAGGTCAGCGTGGCCGGGTCGCGCGAGGGTGACCGGCTTGGGCCGCTTGCTGCCGCCGCCGCCTTCCACGGCCATGCGGTCGCGCCAATTCTCCCAGTCGCGGTTGGGGATGCTGAAGGCCAACGGCGAGCCGAGCGTCCGGCCGAACCGCAGCCCGGCGGTCCACTGCACGCGGTCACGTTCGATGAGCATCCGACGTCCGCTGCCGTAGCCGTGCTGACGCCGCGCCAGATCACGATTCACGCGTTGGGTCGATATGCGCAGCCCGGCCGGCAGGCCCTCCAGGATGCCGCTCATGCCGGGGCCGTGGGACTCGCCGGCGGTGAGCAGCCGCAGGCGCCTCACCCGGCGGCACCGACACTGGCCGAGACCCGGTCGGCGATCGACTCCAGGTCGTGCCAGAAGCCGGGGTACGAGACGTCCACGCAGGCCGGTCGGTCGATGGTGGCCGCGCCGCTCAGGCCGGTGAGAGCTGCCACCGCGAAGGCGATCCCGATCCGGTGGTCGCCGCCGGTCGTGACTGCCAGGGGAAGTGGTCGCGTTCGGCGGCCGCCGGTCACGCGCCATCCGTCCGGCAGCTCCTCGACGTCCACGCCCATCGCCACCAGGTGCCGCACGACCTGATCGATGCGGTCCGACTCCTTGATGCGCAGCTCGCCGGCGTCGCGCAGCTCGCTCACGCCGCTGGCCACGGACATGGCCATGGCGAGGAGCGGCAGTTCATCGATGAGCGGCGCCACACGCGTTCCATGCAGGCTGATGGGACGCAGGTCGGTGGCACTCCTGACGACCAGGTCGCCCACTGGCTCCGGGTCGGCGGTCGGGCTGGCCTCACGAATGACCTCGATGTCGGCGCCCATCTCGCGCAGCACCTCCACGATGGCCATCCGCGTCGGATTGACCGACACGGCCGCGAGCCGCAGCTCGGCGTCGGGATGGAGCGTGGCCGCGACCAGCCAGGCGGCGGCGGACGAGGGGTCGCCCGGCACGGCGATCGAGCGGGCCTGCATCCCCGCCGGACCGTCGATCGTCGTGCGCATGCCGTCTCGGCGGACGGGTGCGCCCAACCACGCCAGCAGGCGCTCCGTGTGGTCGCGGGTCTCGGCCGGCGTGTCGATGACGGTCGTGCCGTCCGCCGCCAGCGCCGCCAGACTGATCGCGCCGAGCACCTGGGCGCTGGCTACCGGCAGGTCGTGGTGCATCGCTCCGAGGGGCCGGCCGCCGAGGATCCGCACGGGTGCGTGCCCGCCGGTGGTGACCACCTCTGCACCCATGGCACGGAGCGGACCGGCGACGCGCTCCATCGGCCGCGACGAAAGCGAGGCATCTCCGACGAGCTCGGTCGCAGCCGTGGTGGATCGCCCGGCGAGGGCGCCGCATAGCAGCCGCATCGTGGTCCCGGAGTTGCCACAGTCGATCCGCCGTCCGTCACCCGCCGCCAGCTGCGCCGCTCCGGGCTCGCCGGCGCCGCGGATCCTCACCAGCACCGCCCCATCCCGCTCCTCCACACTGTCCACCGCGCTGAGGTCGCGCAGGGCGCCGATGGTGTTCCGTACATCCGCCCCGGGCCGGCGCAGCGTGACCTCTGCCGCTCCGGTCGCCATGGCGTTGAAGAGCAGCGCTCGGTGGCCGATCGACTTGTCCGAAGGCAAGCGGATCTCCCCCCGCAGCGACTCGGCGGTCGAGACGAGCCTCGGGCCGGCCCCTCTCGACGTCACGCGGCTGAACCGGGCTCGGTGCCCGCCGCCGGGGCCCCGGCTGCAGCTTCCTGCTCTGCCATCGCCGAGGAGCGGCGCTGTGCGGAGCGTGAGGCGCGCAGGATGGACCCGAAGACCATCTCGCGCTCCTGGGCGCTGAGCACGCTGCCCTCCGAAGCCGTGGCTCGCTCCAGGAGCGCTCGTTCCCGCGCCACGTCGTGTCCGTGCTCCCCGCTGGAGCGCGTCTGCTGCACCGCGACCGCCAGGTGCGCCCGCTCCTCCAGAAGCGCCGCGAGCCGCGCATCCACGTCATCGATGCGGTCGCGCAGCCGATCCAGCTCGGCCGGCGCCGCCACGCTGGGCGGGGCCACCGTCGCGACCGGCTCGCGCAGGTACTCCAGCCGTCGCAGGTCGTCCATCAGGTCGCCGAACTCGGGGAAGGAGAGGGACTG
>JALZLU010000471.1 GCA_030858685.1 Chloroflexota bacterium
CGATGGGCTGGTTGAGGATCGAGTCCAGCCCGCCCGCCGCACCGCCGCCGTTCCCACCGCCCAGGACGGTGATGAGCACGAGCGCGATGATGCCGATCAGGCCGCCACCGCCACCGATGGCCATACCGCGGCCGCCCATCCCGCCCGAGCGTCCCCGAACATCACGAACCTGGCCCGGATCCAGCCGGGCGCCGCGCTTGAAGGTCATGCCCGGAGCGTTCCACCCGAAACCTCTCCGCGACGCACCCGGACGGGGATGAAGGCTTACAGACCGCTGTAGCTATGCAGCCCGTCGAAGAAGAGATTGCCGAAGTAGGTGAACAGCACGGCCCCGAAGCCGACCACCAGGATCAGGGCGCTCGGTCGCCCCGCCCAGCCGCGCTGATTGCGCGCATGTAGATAGACGGCGTAGATGAGCCACGTGACCAGCGCCGAGGTCTCCTTGGGATCCCAGCCCCAATAGCGACCCCAGGCGATGGCCGCCCACCACGAGCCCAGGATGATGAGCGTGGCGAAGATCGGGAAGCCGATGATGACCGCGCGATAAGCCACCTCGTCGAGCACCTTGGCCCTGGGCAGCCAGCGCACCCGGTCGTTGGGACCTTGCACGAGGTAGCCCACGGCCGCCCCGAAGCTGGTGGCGAAGATGCCGTAGCTGATCATGGCCATGGCCACGTGGATGGTCAGCAGAGGCGCGTGATCGAGCGCCGGTACGAGCGGCTCGATGTCGGCCGGCAGCGTGATGGCGTAGCCCACCAGGAAGAGCGCCATGCCCAGCGGCAGGAAGCCGATGGCGCGAATCGGATAGCGCCGCTGAAGGAGGAGGTAGCCGGCTGTGATGCCGACCCCGAAAGCGATGGAGAACTCATACATGTTGCCCCACGGCCCGCGGCCCACGATCCAGGCACGGATGACCATCGAGACGGCCATCAACAGCAGAGCGGTCCAGGCGAAGGCCGTGCCGATGTCGCCGGGGGTCGTGGCCTCGTGGCCCAGATCTCCGCTCGGCCTGCGGCCGATCGAGGCGCCTGTCGCTGGCATCGAACGGCTGCCCGTGGACCCGCCCGGCGCGCGCGTGATAGAACCGGAACTCGCGCCGGCACCGACGCCGGCGCCGGCCAAGCCGGTCGCGCCGCTCAGCCGCTCGCGCATGGCCAGCACCGTGACATGTGCCACGTGCAGCGCGAAGGCCATGAGGAGGGTCAGCGCCCCCGCATAGAAGGCATACAGGGACCAGTCGGCCAGTGTCATGCTCGGCTCAGGCGACCGCCGCGCCGCCCTCCGGCGGGCTGCCTTGCCGGCGCACGGTCAGGCCCGTCTGGGAGGCGCCCAGCACGTAGCGCGTGCCGCACACGCGGCACAGTTCCTGCGAGGCGGCGCGCGTCGTCTGGTCCACGGGGCAGCGCACGCTGAGCTCTGCGCGATCGATCTCGCAGCTTCGGGCGCTGGTCGGGTAGATCACGCCGTGCTGCTCGCAGAAGGGCACGTTGGGTGGGTAGATGGCCGCGCCGGCGGCGTCCAACGGGGCCAAGGTCGGCTCTTCTTCGACCCTGCGCACCCGACCGCGACGGCGGTGGATGAGGTACCACAGCTGCATCAGCATCATGATCGAGAGGATGGGCCCGACGACGCCCAGGATGAGGAAGAGCGGCAGCATCGAGATGAGCGCGTTCCAGTCCGGGACCATAATGGACTGCAGGAAGTCCAGGAAGCCATCCACGTCGGGATGATAGCGGAGCGGCTGGTCAGATCCCGCCAGCAGCCGGCAGTGGCGACGCGGACCTCCGCGTCGGCGTGAGCGCTCCCAGTACCGCGCCGTAGACCAGGTGCGCACCCAGCATCAGGGCGGGACGCGCCGGCTCGTCGTCGTGCGGCGCCGGCATCAGCCGCAGGGCCGGTACCCAGCCTGCGTAGCTGACGGTCCAGATCATCGCGCCGTAAGCCATGCCCGCGGCGACGCGTGGCACGGACCGGGGGAGGCGGCGCGACACCAAGCCGAAGATCGCGCCACCGCCCGCACCGAAGCCCAGGTGGTTGGCGACCGCCAGTGCATCGCGGGTGTCCTGGTCCTTGATGTCGTCAGCCAGCCCCATGCGCTGCACGATGCCCAGCCGGCTCGCGGCCAGCATCGGGACGCTCATGGCGAGTGTCGCCACCACTCCCGCCACGGCCCCCCGACCAGCCGCTCGAAGGCTCTCCATGGCGCCACCTTGCCGTGTCGGAAGAGCATCGGTCATGGCCACCCTCGCGCCCGAGGTTGCGCAGAGGTTGCAAGTCGAGTCCGACCCGTGGTCGGTCGGTCGGGCGGGTCAGCTGTCTCTCTT
>JALZLU010000045.1 GCA_030858685.1 Chloroflexota bacterium
TCAGGCCTTGATGGCGACCGACTCAGGCCCCGTCACGACGCGCCCGCTGGCGTCTCCGTCCTCGGTGGCGTGCGTGATGGCCGCCGCCACGAAGCCGCTGAAGAGCGGGTGTGGCCGGTCCGGCCGGCTCTTGAACTCGGGATGGAACTGGGAGGCCACGAACCAGGGATGGTCGCGCAGCTCGACGATCTCCACGAGGCGACCGTCGGGCGACTGACCCGACAGCATCATGCCGCTCTGCTCCAGCGCGTCGCGATAGGCGTTGTTGACCTCGAAGCGGTGACGGTGCCGCTCGTAGATGACCTCCGTGCCGTAGACCTCGGCGGCCTTGGAGCCGGGCGTCAGTCGGGCCGGATAGAGCCCCAGGCGCATCGTGCCGCCCTTGTCCTCCATCTCCCGCTGATCGGGCATGAAGTCGATCACGGGCGCGTCGGTGAAGACATCGAACTCTGTGGAATTGGCGCCCTGACGGCCGACCACGTCGCGCGCGAACTCGATGACGCCGCATTGGAGCCCCAGGCACAGACCCAGGTAGGGGACCCGCTGCTCACGCGCGAAGCGTGCCGCAAGGACCTTGCCCTCGATGCCGCGATGGCCGAAGCCGCCGGGCACCAGCACGCCGGCCACGCCGGACAGTCGATCGGTCACGTTGGTCGCCGTGAGCGCTTCTGAATCGACCCAGCGGACCTTCGCGTCGCGCTCCTGGGCCCAACCGGCGTGGCGCAGCGCCTCCGTCACGGAGAGGTATGCGTCGGGCAGCTCGATATATTTGCCCACCAGCGCGATCTCCAGCCCGGGCTTCGGCCGCTTGATGCGGTCGACCAGCGCGCGCCAGTCGGCCAGATCGGCGGGACGCGCCCGCTCGGTCAGGCTCAACTCGTGTACGACCAGATCGCCCAGGCCCTGCTCTTCGAAGCGCAGCGGCACCTCGTAGATGGTCTCGGCCGTCTCGGCGGGGATGACCGCCTCCGTCGCGACGTCGGTGAAGAGGGCGATCTTCTCGCGCACCTCGTGGCTGACCGGATGGTCGGAGCGAAGCACGATGACGTCGGGCTGGATGCCGATGCCGCGCAGCTCCTTGACGGAGTGCTGGGTGGGCTTGGTCTTGAGCTCACCGGTGGCGGCCAGCGCTGGCAGCAGCGTGACGTGGACGTAGAGCACGTTGTCGCGCCCCACGTCCTTGCGCATCTGGCGGATAGCTTCCAGGAAGGGCAGGCTCTCGATGTCGCCCACCGTGCCGCCCACCTCCACGATGACTACGTCCGCCCGCCCATCCCGCGCCACGCGGCCGATGCGCTCCTTGATCTCGTTGGTGATGTGCGGGATGACCTGCACCGTCCCGCCCAGGTAGTCGCCACGCCGCTCCTTGGCGATGACGGCCTGGTAGATGCGCCCGGTGGTCACGTTGGAGAGCTGGGTCAGGTTCTCGTCGATGAAGCGCTCGTAGTGGCCCAGGTCCAGGTCCGTCTCCGCGCCGTCGTCGGTCACGAAGACCTCGCCGTGCTGGTAGGGCGACATGGTGCCTGGGTCCACGTTGATGTAGGGATCGAGCTTGAGGATGGAGACCGAGAGCCCTCGACTCTTGAGGAGCCGGCCGATCGAGGCAGCCGTGATGCCCTTGCCGAGCGAGGAGGTGACGCCTCCGGTCACGAAGACATACTTCGCCAAGGAACGTTCCTCCGGGGTTTTTCCGATGCTACCGATTCGCGGGCCGTGGCGCAAGAGCCGACGGTGACCGCGCGTCAGGCAGCCAGCGATCCGGATGCCGCCGGCCGGCCCCCGGGCGGATGTGGACCTACCGAGAGCCGGCCTCTTGGGCGGCCATCAGGTCGGCGAGGTACGACGGATCGGAGTAGTAGGAGGACTCTCCCCACAGGTCCAGCGAGAGGCCTGCCACGGCGTCCATGCGCAGCTCCACGGCGAATTCCAGGTCCGTCTGCGATCCTGGCACCTCGCGCGCATAGGTCTCCGGGCCCAGGAACACCTGACTGATCTCCGCGTCCGACGCCTGCTGCGCGACGCGCAGCGTCTCGCCCAGCCGGCCCGGAGGCAGGTCCGTGCGCACGGTGTCGGCCATGGCGTCCAGCACCTCGGGCAGTCGCGGAAGCATTCCCGGGTCGCTCAACTTGCGGCGCAGCTCCAGGAGCACCTGCTGCTGACGATACGAACGTTGC
>JALZLU010000052.1 GCA_030858685.1 Chloroflexota bacterium
TGCCCTCATCGTGGCCGCCGCTCGTGCTGCCATTCGTCCGCTCGCTGGTGGTGGTCTTCTCGGTCGTCATCGGGTCGCCTCCGTGCGTTTCAGGGCGCGTCACGGCCCCGTTCTGGATCCTGCGTGATCGGTCGATGATGCGTGCTGGGCGCTGCCACCAGTGGGTGCCGTCTCTGGGCGCCGCTTGCAGCCGTGTTACAGCTGCGCTTTCGGTCGTCTGCGTGCGAGGCGACGTTGGACATTGACCTGGTCGGGCATGGTCGAGGGCTGGTGTCGGTCGTGGTGGAGAGCTGTTTCGCCGCTCTCGTCGCCCGTGTCAGCTTCGGAGTCGGGTGGGGGAGTGGGCTGCGGCTCGCCGCCACCGCCACCGCCGCCACCGCCACCACCGCCGCCACCACCACCGCCGGGGTCGGGCGTGGGGGTCGGATCGGGCGGAGGGGTCGGCTCGCAGCCGGGAGGACGTCCGCGGTCGTTGCAGGGCGGAGGCGTCGGTTCCTCGGGCGGAGGCGTCGGTTCCTCGGGCGGAGGCGTCGGACGACAGCCCTCAGGGTTGCCGTTGGGATTGCACGTAGGTCGCGGGGTTCGATCGGGCGGTGGCTCACGCGTCGGGTCTGGCCGCGGCTCACGCGTCGGGTCTGGCCGCGGCTCACGCGTCGGGTCGGGGCGCGGCTCACGCGTCGGGTCGGGGCGCGGCTCACGCGTCGGGTCCGGGTCTGGCGTGGGCAGGCCACCCGACGGGAAGGGCCCGAACGACGGGAAGGGCCCGAACGACGGGGAGGGCGATGCGCAACCGACCGGATCTGCCGGGATGATAGGCCCGCCCCAGTCGTTTGCCTGCCACATGTGCGTGGTGAGGGTGCCGTATTCGGGATGGCGGATGCCTTCGCCACGACGTGCTCGCTCGGTCCATGAGCGCACGTCCGTGCGCCATTGCTCGGGAGCGTCCGCCCGCTCTGCCTGAAGGGGATCCACGAACCATCGGCCTCCGCAGGCCTGGCGGTACAACAGCCCGGGCTCGTCGATGGCGTTGCGGCTGCCCGGCTCCGTGCCGGTGATGAACCACTCACGCTCGGTCGCCTGGGTCCATTCGCCGGGACGGCCGCCGGACCAGGCATCGATGGTCGACTCCACGAGACCCGTGTCGGGGCGCTCGAAGTCGGCCACGGGCTTGCCCTCCATGTACTCCTTCAGGAAGGCCTTCCAGACCTGGCCCGGTCCCTGGGTTCCGAAGATCTCGGCATCGCCCAACTCGGGCGGTTCATGGTCGCTATTGCCCAACCAGACCCCCACCGCCAGGGCCGGCTCCTCCGGATCGCTCGGCAGCGGCAAGAGCCCATACGTCGTCAGGTCGCGGATATCGTTGGTGGTGCCGGTCTTCACGGCCGCCGGCCGGTTGGCGCCCTGAGGTCCGTTGTTGAGCTCGAAGTTCGGGCCCCAGATGATGTTCTCCTCGGGGTCCGTGTTATCCGACAGGATGTCGACGGTGAGCCACGCGGCCTGCGGGCTCCAGACGCGGTTGGTGACCGGCTCGTTCGCCTCGTAGATGGTCGCGCCGTCATCGTCCTGGACCTCCAGGATGGTGCGTGGCGCGGTGACCACGCCGCCGTTGCCGAAGGCGCCGTAAGCAGCCGTCAGTTCGACGAGGCGCACCTCGACGGTGCCGATAGCCGAGGCAAGACCGCCCTCCGCTATGTGGTTCGGACCGCGCAAGAAGTTCATGCCCGCGCGGACGGCGGCCTGGCCCACCGTGCCCGGGCCGACACGGTCGATGGCCCGGATGGCGGGGATGTTGAGCGAGTACTTGAGAGCTTCTCGGACGCGCACCGGCCCGCGTTCCTCCAGGTCCGCGTTCTTGGGCTGCCACTCCTCTGCGAAGGAGGTGGTCACGTCCAGGAGGACGCTGCCAGCGGTCAGGGCGCGTTCGTCGAAGGCAGTGGCGTACATGACTGGCTTGAAGGCCGAACCAGGCTGGCGGAAGCCGGCTGCGACATCGAAGTTGGGGTCGAACTTCTCCGAGGCGAGGTCCTCCCGGTAATAGCCCGCGCTGCCCACATAGGCCAGGATGTCGCCCGTCTTGTAGTCCTGCGCAGCCATGGCGCCGTTATGGATGCCCTTGCCGCGCAGCGGGTCGATCCATTCGCGATCCTCGCGGAGGCCCCGGTCAGTGATCGCCTGGTCGTACTCGATCGCGCTCATCTGGGGCAGGATGGTCGCGGCCTCGATGTACTTCTCGGCCAGTCCCTGCGCTTCCATGTCAAGGGTCGTGATGACGCGATAGCCGCCGGTCTCGGCCGGCTCCCGGTCGCTCAGCAGGAGATCCAGGTCCGCCTTCATGGCCCACACGAAGTGCGGCGCCTTGAAGACGATGGGCTGCTCCCCGATGAGCACTACCGGCTGATCCAGGGCGGCCTCGAGCTGTGCCTTGGTCAGGGTCGTGTCGCGTCCGAAGCCATCGGCCAGTGCGCGCAGGATAAAGTTGCGGCGGACGATCGGCGGCACGTCCTCGCAGTCGGGCGCCGGGTCGGCACCACAGGTGGGCACGACCAGCCGGCCTGAGGCGTCTTCCTCGGCGAAACGGTACGGATCGAGCGTGGATGGCGACTGCGGAAGTCCCGCCAGCAGAGACGCCTCAGCCGGCGTCA
>JALZLU010000061.1 GCA_030858685.1 Chloroflexota bacterium
CGCCGGTCGTCGGAGGGGATCGTTCGGGAGAGAACGACCCCAGATCCCAGGCGCTGGTCAGGGTCGCTGGATCTGGAGCGTGTAGCTGCCAGAGCCTGAGTAGGAGACGTCCTCCGTGGAAGTACTACCGACGCCCTGAGCCACGTTGACCAGCTGGAGCCGTTCCACTTCTGCAGGTACAGGTCGAAGTCACTGCCGACGGTCCGCTGAGACAGCCTCGATGGGTGCCCGAGCGACTCGTGTAGAAGTAGTTCCCGTTGGGCTGGTAGTCGGCATCACCGGCGCCACTGAGCGAGCCGCTGTAGGTCTCCGGCAGAGAGCAGCTGAGTCATATCGTCTCCGCGGCGCGCTGTCAACTATCTATTGACATTGCAGGTAGTCACCGCTGCAGCGCACTCCGGGTGCTAGCATCGGTCGGCTGAGCCGCCCTCGCAGCGAGGCGGAGACGAGGGAGGACTCCATGCTCGACTCCTCGTTGACGGGCGACCCGCGGCGTCGTTCGCGCTTGGCATGGCTACTGACGCTCTACGCGGTCATCGGGCTGCTCATCCTGGCCATCGTGGGCGCGGGCATGACACTTGCCGCCGTGCGGGCGCGCGACGCACTCCGCCAGCTCGACGTGCAACGCGACAGCATCGTCCGTCTCCTGGAGTCCACGTCACGCTCTCTCGACAGCGCCGACGACTCCGCTGAGCAGGTGACGTCGACGCTCGGCGACGCTTCCGACTCTATCGCCCGCGCAGCCAGTCTGGCGCGCGCCCTGGCGACGGCGGCTGGCGGCGTGGTGCAGGCCAGCGGCCTGGAGATCTTCGGGCAGCGGCCGCTCGTCGCGCTGGGTGAACCCTTCGCGGCAGCTGCCCAGGAAGCCAATGCCCTGGCCGACTCCCTGGATCTGACCGTCACGTCACTCTCCGGAAGCGCCTCGGGGGTGGAGGATCTGTCCAGCGACCTGGCCGCCGTCGCTGAGGAGCTGGACGAGATCCGACAGACCGTGGCGGGCGTCGACCTCGAGTCGGGCCCTGCGCTGGAGGTAGCCCTGGCCGTCGGCCTGTTGCTCCTGGCGTGGCTGGCCGCGCCGGCCCTGGCTGCCCTGTGGCTGGCGCGTCAGCTGAGGCGAACGGCGGTTCGGTATCCTGCCCGCGAGGATCACAGGGCTCGCCGCGACTGAGGCTGGTCGCGGGAACCGCAGGCGCGACGCGACGTCTCACCGGGCACGCCGGCCCACCCGGGCCGACCGCCGTGGAGACCTTGACCATGCGACCGATCCGACGATCCCAGGTCGCGCTCGCGACCGCCCTCATCGGCCTGCTTCTCTCCGCCTCCCCCGCCCTGGCCTGTGGCGGCCTGATCGGACCCAACGGAGCGGTGAACCTGCTGCGCACCACCACCTTCGCGGGCTATCACGCAGGCGTGGAGCACTACGTCACCTCCTTCGAGTTCGCCGGCGGTGGCGGGGCCTTCGGTTCCATCACGCCGCTGCCGGGCATCCCCAGCAGCGTGGAGCGTGGTGGCGACTGGACGCTCCAGCGACTGATCCAGGAGACCTCGCCCGTGCGCGCGGACTCCTTCGCCTCCGAAGCACTCGCCGCTGGTGGCGACGTGGAGATCCTGCTGGAGACGACCATCGATGCCCTGGACATCACCGTGCTCAAGGGCGGCGGGGATGAGGTCGGCGCGTGGGCCGCGGCACAGGGCTTCCGGCTGCCGCCCGATTCACCTGAGGTGCTCGACTTCTACGCCAGCCGCAGTCCCATCTTCCTGGCCGCGGCTTTCGATGCCGACGCGGCGGCCGAGCGGGGCCAGGCCGTCGGCGATGGCACGCCGGTCCACGTCACCATCCCCACGCCGGATCCCTGGGTCCCGTTGCGGATCCTGGGTCTGGGCAAGAACGGCGCCGAGCGTGTCGAAGCGGACGTGTACCTGCTCACCGATCGACAGCCCGCCATGCTGCCGCAGCCGACGGGCGACGGCCTGTTCCTCGACCACAGCGCAGCGGCCACGCAGTCCCTGCTGGACGACCTGCGCTCCGACGCCGGCATGGAGTGGATCCCTGAGGCCGGCTGGCTGTCCAAGGTGCGCATCGATTCCGCGGCCGGGGGTCTGCGCTACGACCTGGCCATCGATGCCAGCGGCCAGGGCACGCCATCGCGCCTGGCCGCCGGGCTCGACCTGCCGGAGGTCCCGCAGGCACCTACCGACGATCCGTCCTTCCGGGCTCTGCTGTTGGTAGCTCTGATGCTCATCGCCTCCGGCGTCGGCCTGGTGGCCATGCCCTTGCCAACGTCGCGGGCGCGCGGCTG
>JALZLU010000088.1 GCA_030858685.1 Chloroflexota bacterium
ACCGACTCGATGATGCGGATGTTGGCCTGATGCGGGATGAAGAGGTCCACCTCCGAGGGATCCCAGCCGGCGCGGCTGATGGCCGTCAGGGCGGACGTGGCCAGGGTCTTGGTGGCATAGCGGTAGGTTTCCTTGCCCTCCATGCGCACGTAGTGCTCGCCGCGCCGCACCGTCTCATCAGAGGGCGGACTCTTGGAGCCGCCGGAGGGCAGCCAGATCATGTAGGCACCGTCCGGGTCGGTGGTCATCTCCATGCCCGCCAGTCCGCCGCCCTCCTCGTCCGAGGCGGAGACGACCACGGCACCCGCGCCGTCACCGAAGAGGATGCAGGTGTTGCGGTCGCTGAAGTCAAGGAACCGCGTGAGCAGCTCCGCGCCGATGACGAGCACGTGGCGGTACATACCGCTGCGGATGTAGGCGTCGGCCGTGGCGTAGGCGAAGACGAAGCCGGAGCAGGCGGCCATCACGTCGAAGGCCGCTGCCTTGCTGTTGCCGATGGCCTCCTTGACCAGGGCCGCCGTGGAGGGCATCCAGTAATCGGGTGTGAGCGTGCCCACCAGGATGAGATCGATCTCCTGCGGATCGAGTCCGGCCACGGCGATGGCCCGCTTGCCCGCGATGGCCGCCAAAGTGGCCGTGGTCTCGTGGGGCGCGGCCACGCGCCGCTCGCGGATGCCGGTACGAGAACGGATCCAGTCGTCAGAGGTGTCGACCAGCTTCTCCAGGTCAGCGTTGGTCAGGATCCGCTCGGGAGCATAGTGGCCCCAGCCGGTGATGCGAACGCTGCGCGGCACCATCCTCCGTTCCTCCACGCTCATGACGGCTCGACCTCGATGAGGGTCTGCTTCTGCTTCACCAGGGCGCCGCTCTCGGCGGCCAGCTTGCGCACCGTCCCGGTGACATCGCTCTTGATCTCGTTGAAGAGTTTCATGGCCTCGATGAGGCCGATGACCTGCCCCGCGCTGACGTGGGCACCTTCCTTGACGTAAGGCGCGGCGCCGGGCGACGGCGAGGAGTAGAAGATGCCCGTGAGCGGCGCGATCACGGCATGGAAGCGTCTCTCGGACTCCGGCGCGCTGTCCGTTGACGCGGCCGCGGCGGCCGGCTCGGCTCGCGTCTCCCCGGCCTGGCTGGCCGGCGGGGCCGATGCCTGGAGTGCGGCGTGCTTTGAAAGGCGCAGCATCGTGGGACCGGCCTCGACCTCGAGCTCGATGAGCTCCGACCGCTGCAGGAGCGCCTCGTACCGATCGATGAGCGCCAGGAGTTCGCCCGCCTCGCCGCGCTCGGACGCCTCAGGCACCGGACGGCTCAGGCATCCCAGCGCCGCAGCACGAGGCAGGTGTTCTGACCGCCGAAGCCGAAGGCATTGATGATGGCCACGCGCGCATCGCGGCGCACGGCCGAGCGGGGCGTGAGATCCAGGTCGCCCACTTGCGGGTCAGGATCGGTCAGGTTGAGCGTGGGCGGTACACAGCCTTCCAGCAGTGTCTGCACCGTGACCACGGCGGCGATGGCGCCGGCCGCGCCCAACGAATGGCCGATGGAGCTCTTGGTGGCGGTGATGCTCACCTTGGGCGCGTGGTCGCCCAGCAGCGAGCGGATGGACTGGAGCTCAGCGATGTCTCCCTCCGCTGTGCTCGTGGCGTGGGCATTGATCACGTCCACCTCAGACGGATCGATGTTCGCCTTCTGCAGCGCCCGGCGACTGGCACGCAGCGCGCCGGAACCGCCCGGCGCGGGCAGCGTGATGTGGCTGGCGTCGGCGGTGGCGCCGTAGCCGCACAGCTCGGCCAGGATAGTGGCACCGCGCCGCTCGGCGTGGCCCAGCTCCTCCAGGATGACCACGGCCGCACCCTCGGCACAGACGAAGCCATCGCGGCCCTGGTCGAACGGCCGGCTGGCCCCGGCCGGGTCATCATTGCGCGTGGACAGCGCGCGCATGGCCGCGAAGCCACCCACCGTGGCCTCGTGGACGGGCGCCTCGGAGCCGCCCGAGATCATCATCTCCGCATCGCCGCGACGGATGATCTCGAATGCTTCCCCGATGGCGTGACCCGACGATGCGCAGGCGCTCACCGCCGCGAAGTTGGGCCCCTGTGCGCCGGTGCTGATGGCCACCTGGCCAGCGGCCATGTTGGCGATGACCATGGGGATGAAGAACGGGCTCAGGCGCTCCGGTCCGCGCGTGGCCCAGAGCCCCACCTGCTCCATGAAGCTGCGCGTGCCACCCAGGCCGGAGCCGATGAGCACGCCGGTCGACTCGCGCATCTCCGGCGCCAGCTTCTCCGGCAGCCCAGCCTGGATCATGGCCTCCCGGGTGGCCACCAGGGTGAACTGCGTGTAGCGGTCGTTGCGCCGGATCTCCTTGCGGTCGAGGACCGCGCTGGCGTCGAAGTCAGGGACCTCGCCGGCCATTTGGCTCGGGACCCGCGATGGATCGAACGATCCGATGCGGCGCACGCCGGACTCGCCCGCTACCAACCGTCGCCAGGTGGTGGGCACGTCGCTGCCCAGGGGCGTCACGGCACCCAGGCCGGTGATCACCACGCGGCGTTGCTCATTGGTCATCGGATGAGCCTCCCTGTGCGCACCGTGGCGGCGCGGTAGACGTCGCCCGGCAAGCCTCGCGAGGACAGTTCGTCGGCCACCTGCTGGGCGTCGAAGGCGGAGCGGAAGAGTTCCGCGTGCGGTTCATCCCCCTCCACGGTCAGCATCGCCCAGCCCGCCGATGGCTCACCGTCGAAGGCGTAGCCGCACGAGCCGGGATTGCAGATGAGCTTGCGGCCGAGCTCCCGGACCTCCGCCACGTGCGTGTGGCCACA
>JALZLU010000121.1 GCA_030858685.1 Chloroflexota bacterium
GTTCGATGTGCAGGTCCGTGCCGCAGACGCTGGCGGCCTCGACGCGCACCAGGATCTCACCGGGTCCGGGCTCCGGCACGGGCACCTCGCGCATGGCAGCACCCGGGGCCCGTGTCTCCTTGACCAGTGCGCGCATCGAGGTCCCGATCGGCTGGGAGACCGAAGACGCGACACGGACGCTGGACGTCACCTCAGCAGAGTCCCCGCTCGCCCAGCCCTTCGTCGTCCACCGACTGTTCGTAGAAGGCCAGCGCCTGCTCCGGTTCGAAGGTGTCCATCATCAGGGCTCGATCCCAGGCAAGCATCGCAAAGGGCGTGTCCATCTCGTCGAACCGAAGGACGATGACCTTGTTGGGCGATTGGCAGGGGCCTGCCAAGTCGCTGGGAGGAGCGCTCTCGAAGAACGTGCGCATCTGGCCCAGGACCTCCTCGGACGGCGCCTGGCCCTCTCCGCCGCGATAGGCGAGCACGATCCAACCGTGCTCCAGGTTGTGGATCCAGCCGCCCGGTGTGCGTTCGGATCCGGGACCGTAAAACTCGCGGCGGATGGGGCCTTGCCCGGCGGCGTTGTAGTGATCACCCGAGGTGGGTGGGCAGTAGGCATAGTCGAGGGCGCTGCCCGGCGAGACGTGCTCGCTCCCGAGATCGGCGGCCTGGAAGCCGAGGCGCTGCGTGGCTCCCGCGGACGGCGACGGGGAAGGGCCGGCACTCGCGCCGGGCGAGCCACTGGGCGAGGCGCTCGCGGATGGGCTGGCCTCGCCCGACGCAGAGGGACTTGCGGAAGAGTCGCCCGTGGGGGTCGGGCGGAATGAAGGCGTCGGTGTCGGGACGGACTCGCCGGGACCTGGCGTCATGAGCGTCCGGCAGGTGTACGCCGCAGCGCCGGTCGACTGGAGGAACACGAAGCCGATGATGCCCACGCCGACCAGGGCCAGGATGCCCAACAGCACGCCGCGATAGCGATCGATGAAGCTTTTGCGCGGCTCCACCCGACGGGTCGTGCGGGTGGTGCGGCGAGTCGGCCGCGTGGGGCGCGGGGTCACGCTCGATGGCCCGCTCGTGTCCGCTCCGGTCACGAGCGTGCCTGACGCGCTATCGGGGGAAGTCGGGTCGCCGGCCGCGAAGCCGGCCCTATCCGAGGACGGGGTGGACCGCGTGGCGGGACCCGGGCGACGGGTGGGCGGACGGTTGCGGCGGGGACGCTTGCTCACGAAGGACCTCTCGGTTGGTTGATCACGGTTCGTTGAACCAGGTGCGGACGCCGGGGCGTCTTAAGGCCCCGAAGACCAGCACCGAGACGATCACGGCGAAGAGTGCTCCGGGGATGCCGGCAGGTGAAAGGTAAAGCATCGGGATGAGGGGCAGGCTCAACGTCGCCAACCCGAGCGCCAGCGCATAGGCAGCCTCCTTGCGCTGGAGGACCAAAGTCGTGGTGAAGATGAGGTACGCCAGGAGAGCCATCCAGACGATGCCCAGCAGCGAGATGGGTGCCGAAACCGCCTGTGCCACCACCAGTGGCAGGGTCAGTCCGATGAATGACAGCAGAAGGAACGCGTAGGCAAGGAATACGCGCACGCCCATGGGCATGCCGCGCAGGAGCTGAAGCATCAAGCCCCGATTCTGCCACGCTCGCCCTGTCGCCTTCCGATGGGCGAGGCGATAGCCCGGGCATCGGCCAGGTATTGACGCCGTGCCTCGCGGCGGGCTAGGGTACCTAAACCGGTTTAGTCGGACCCGTCCCGTCCCACTGCCGGCGCTGAGGACCAAGAGTGGCAGAACGGATCGCTCGAGCGCGCATCGCCGATGTCGCCCGCGAGGCAGGTGTCTCCAAGTCCGCGGTCTCGTTCGCCTTCAACCAGCCGGAGCGGCTGCGGCCGGAGACCGCCCAGCGCATCCGCGACGTGGCCGCCCACCTGGGCTACCGACCCCATCCCGTGGCACGTATGCTCTCGGCCGGCCAGACGGCCACGCTGGGCATCGTCACGCCCCAGCCGCTTGACCGAGTCTTCGCGAATCCCTTCTTCGCACTCTTCACGCAGGGCGTGGCGCGCGTGGCGGAGGAGGCCGGCTTCGCGCTTCAGTTCATCTCGCCTCTGGAGGGCTCGCTGGATCGCGCCCTGGGCCGGGCCACGGTGGACGGCATCGTAGTCATCGGCGTGGGTGATCGACACTCGGAGATCGATGCCCTGAGGCGCACCAGCCTGCCCGTCGTCGTGGTCGACGCTCCGCCCTGGCCGGATCGAGCCGCGGTCGCCGTGGACGACGAGGGTGGCGCTCGTCAGGCGGCACGCCACCTGGTGGCGCTCGGTCATCGGGCGGTGCTGATCGTCAGCATGGAGCCGCCCTCCCTTGGCAGCGAGGTGCGTGAGAGCGTCATGGCGCGCCGTTTGCGCGGATACCTGAGTGAGCTTGCCGCGGCCTCATCCGACGGCACGCCTCAGCCCTGGACGGTCGTCGCGCCGGCTTCCTTCGAGGGTGGCGAGGCCGCCTTCCTGATGGCCTGGCAAGACGGCATGCGGCCGACCGGCGTCCTGGCCATGAGCGACGTGGCCGCCATCGGCGTCATCCGGGCCGCCCGCTGTGTCGGTCTGGCCGTGCCGCACGACCTGAGCGTCGTCGGCTTTGACGACCTGCCCTTCACCGCGTTCACCGATCCGCCCCTGACCACCGTGCATCAGCCGGTGGAGGCCAAGGGAGAGGAGGCGGCGCGCATGTTGCTCGAAGGCATCAACGATGCCGGCAGCACGCCACGACGACAGGTGCTGGAAACGCGCCTCGTCATCCGCGGATCCACCGCTCGCGCCACTCCGGCCACCTTGGTCGGGACCCCACGTCAGGAGGTGATGGCGCACGCCTGAGGCATCATCTCAAGCGGCGTCCGTCATCGCACGCCGACGAGCAAGCACAGACACGACCGCGCGAGTCGGTCACCACCGAGGAGGAACCCAGTCCCCATGAGTCGAACCTTGAAGCCGGCTGGCATCCTGATGTCGCTGGCCCTCGTTATCGCCGCCTGTGGCGGCACCCCTGCCACCCAGGGACCTGCCACCCAGGGACCTGCCAGCGGCGCTCCGAGCGACGCCCCTTCCAGCGACGCCCCTTCCAGCGACGCCCCCGCCAGCGACGCCCCGGCCAGCGGCGAGCCGAGTGGCTCACTGAGCGGCGACCTCACCATCTGGCACACCTACAGCTCCGGCGCGGGCACCGAGCTCGACGCTCTGGAGCAGGTCGTGGAGCAGGTGACTGCTGACAATCCGGAACTGAATCTCGAGGTCGTGGAGCAGCCGTTCGACGGCGTCTTCGACCGCTACGGCCTGGAGGTCGCCGGTGGCGGCGGTCCCGACCTGTTCATCGCCCCCAACGACTCGCTGGGCCAGTTGTCACGCGACGGCACCATCCTGGCTTTGGACGACTACATCGGCGATGGCCTGTCCGGCACGCTCGACCTCGCGATCGAAGGCTCTCAGGTCGATGGCGTGCTCTACCAGGTGCCCGAGTCCCTGAAGGCTGTGGCCCTCTACTACAACGCGGATGCGGTCAGCACGCCACCAGCCACCACCGATGATCTGCTGGCCGGTGTCGAAGCCGGCGACTTCACGGCCGGCCTGTTCGGCAGCGCCGGCGGGGCTTATCACAACTTCGGTTGGTGGGGAGCCTTCGGTGGTGAACTCATGGACGAGTCCGGCACCTGCGTTGCCGATCAGGGCGGCGTCTCCGAGGCACACGCCTACCTGGCCGAGCTGCAGGACGCCGGCGTGACCTTCTACCCTGACTTCGCGGACCTCTCGGACGCCTTCAAGGAAGGCGAGATCGACATGCTGGTCGATGGCCCCTGGGCTGCCGGCGGCTACGTGGAGGCGGTCGCCAACCTGGGCGTCGCACCAATGCCCGAAGGTCCGAGCGGACCGGCCCTGCCGCTGACCGGAGTCGACGGCTGGCTCGTCAATCCCAGCACCGAGGACCCGCAGATGGCGGTCGATGTGGCGCTGGCCCTGACCTCGGCCGAGGCGCAGGAGATCTTCGCCAACACCGCATACCACATCCCCGCCGTCGAGGCGGTGCCCATCGACGATGCCATCAGCGAGCAGTTCGCGACGGCCGTCGAGAGCGGGCTCGTGCGTCCGCAGAACGTGGAGCTCAACAACTTCTGGGGGAACTTCGGCAACGCCCTGGACCTGGTGCTGGCCACGGGAGCTGATCCCGAGACGGCCATCGCCGATGCCTGTGCGGCCATGAACGAGGCTAACGGCAAGTAGCCTCACGCTCTCGAGTGGAGGTGCCTTCGGGTACCTCCACTCGTCTTCCTGACAGGAGAGGAACGGGATGAGCGCTGCATCTGCTGACCCCGGGCTGAGGCGAGCCAGGGGCCCTCGGCTGCCCAGGGACGCCCGGACAGCCTATCTCTACATCGCGCCGGCGCTGCTGGTGATGGCCATCATCACCTTCTACCCCCTGCTCTTCCAGGTCTACATCTCGTTCACCGACTTCGAGTTCCGGAACCTGCTGCCCAACAACCCAGCGAACTTCGTGGGTGTGGACAATTACCTGCGCATCGCCCAGGACCGGCTCAACATCCCCAACTTCGCCTTCTTGCGGATGCTCGCCTTCAACCTCTGGTGGGCGGCCTCGAACGTGGTCATCCACGTCATCATCGGCGTCGGCGTGGCGCTCCTGCTCAACCAACCGGGCCTTCGCTTCCGGCGCTTCTGGCGCGCCCTCTACATCCTGCCCGTGGTCATCCCGCCCATCATCGTGGCCACCGTCTGGCGCAACATGTTCGACACGCGGGACGGCGTGATCAACCAAGC
>JALZLU010000137.1 GCA_030858685.1 Chloroflexota bacterium
GGCTGGTCCTCGAAGCGAGCCGCCACGGTGGGCAGCGCGCCCAGGAAGACGTCGCCGGTGGAGCCGTCCACGCTGATCCAGTCACCCTCCGCGAACGACTGCCCATCGGCCGTGGCGGTCCGCGCGGTGTAGTCGATGACCAGGGCGGAGACGCCGGCCACGCAGGGCTTGCCGATCTGACGCGCCACGACCGCCGCGTGGGAGGTCGCGCCACCACGTGCCGTAAGGATGCCCTGCGCCGCGGCCATGCCATGGAAGTCGTCCGGTGAGGTCTCGATGCGCACGAGCACGACCTTCTCACCACCCGCGGCCTGCTCCGCCGCGCGATCGGCGTTGAAGACGGCCTTGCCCACGGCGGCACCCGGCGACGCGTTGAGGCCCTTGGCGATGCGCGTGGCGGCGGCCAGCGCGATGGGGTCGAACTGGTCGCGCAGCAACTGATCGACCTGGTCGGGCTCGATGCGGACCAGGGCTTCGCGCTCGGAGATGATGCCGTCCTCGACCATGTCCACGGCGATGCGCACCGCCGCTGCGGCGGTGCGCTTGGCGGAGCGGGTCTGCAGCATGTAGAGCCGGCCGCGCTCGATGGTGAACTCCAGGTCCTGTACGTCCCGGTAGTGGACCTCCAGCCGCTGGGCGATGCGCCCGAACTCGGCGTAGGCCTCAGGTAGCTCATCGCGCATCTGGCTGATGGGATTGGGCGTGCGGATGCCCGCCACCACGTCCTCGCCCTGGGCGTTGGTGAGGTACTCCCCGTAGAGCACCTTCGCCCCGGTGTTGGGGTCGCGCGTGAAGGCCACGCCCGTGCCCGAGTCGTCGCCCATGTTGCCGAAGACCATGGTCATCACGTTGACCGCGGTGCCCAGGTCGTGAGGGATCTTATGGTAGTCGCGGTAGTCGCGTGCGCGGCGTCCGAACCATGAGGCGAAGACGGCCTTGACGGACAGGTCGAGCTGCTCGTAGGGATCCGACGGGAAGTCGCGCCCCGTGTCCTCGCTTACGATGGCCTTGAAGCGTTGCGCCACCTCTTGCAGCGCGGCGGCATCAAGCTCCGTGTCCAGCTCCACGCCGCGCGCCTGCTTGGCCTCATCGAAGACGTGATCGAACCGCTCCGCCGAGACGCCCAGCACGATGCGCCCGAACATCTGGATGAAACGGCGGTACGCGTCCCATCCGAAGCGCTCATTGCCGGTCAGTGCCACCAGGCCCCGCAGCGTCTCCTCGTTGAGTCCGAGGTTGAGGACCGTGTCCATCATCCCCGGCATGGAGAACCTGGCGCCTGAGCGCACGCTCACCAGGAGCGGATCGGCGGCCTTGCCGAAGCCCTTGCCGGTCTCCTGCTCGACCGCCTTGACGGCGGCCAGGATGTCCTCCCACAGACCGTCGGGCAGCTTCTCCCCGGCGGCGAAGTAGTCGTTGCAGGCCTCGGTGGTGATGGTGAAGCCCGGCGGCACGGGGAGACCGGCGTTGGTCATCTCGGCCAGGCCGGCACCCTTGCCGCCGAGCAGATCGCGCATGCCCGAATCGCCCTCGCCGCGGCCCCCACCGAAGGCGTAGATATAGCGCTTCGCCGCGTTGCGGGCAGGATCGGCGAGCGGGCTGGCGGTCTCGGTCACGGGCGGGCTCCTCGGGGCTCTGGGCCTGGGGCGGCGGGGCGTCGGGCCGGCCGATTCTACCCGGGAAGGCGCCCCGTTCAGTGGCGACCCGCTGGTGTCCGCGGACGCCAGGACTCCGTAGAGTCGACTCGCTCGCGCTGATAGTCGCGTCAAACAGGGAACCAGGGTCGCGCCGACGACGCCCGTGCCGCTCATTCGAGTCCCGCTCGGCGCAGCCCACCGCGGTCATGCCATCATCGAGGGATGACAGACTTCGATGCCATCCAGGACCTGCCTCGACTGGCCAGCTTGCGTCTTTCACCAGACGGGGCACGGCTCATCGTCGCGGCGAGCCGGCCGGCGCCGGACGGCAAGAAGATGCACAGCAGCATCTGGGCCGTCGACCCGGCTGGTGAAGCAGCGCCGCGTCGGCTGACCCGGTCCGCACCGGGCGAGAGCGTTGGCGCCTTCTTGCGCGACGGCGCCCTGCTCTTCACCTCCACGCGTCCCGATCCGGATCAGCCGGAGGAGGAGAAGGAGGACGACGAGACCGGTCGCCTGTGGATCCTGCCGCCCGAGAGCGGAGAGGCACGCGTGCTCATCGCGCCGTCCGGCGGTGTGGAGGATGTTCGCACCGCGCGTGACGCGGCCGTCGTCGTATTCAGTGCCTCGGTCCATCCCGGCGTGACGAGCCTGGCCGGCGATCGCGATCGCCAAAAGAGCCGCACCAAGGCCGGCGTGGAGGCGCTCCTCCTGGAGGGCTATCCCATCCGTCGCTGGGATCATTACCTCGGGCCGCGCGAGCGCCACCTGTTCGCCGCACCCCTGCCCGCCGGTGAGGACCGCCTGTCCGAACCGGTCGACCTGACGCCCGATGCCGGCCATGCCCTGCTGGAGACCGGCTATGACGTGACCCCCGACGGGAACACGATCGTCACGGCCTGGTCGATCACGACGGAACTGACCAGCCCGCACGAGCGACTGGTGGCCGTCGACCGGGCGAGCCGTGAGCGACGCTTCCTGACACCAGACGACGGCCACTGGTACGGCGACCCGGCCTGCAGCCCGGACGGCCGCTGGGTCGTGGCCACGAGGTCCGGGCCGGGATCGCCGGAGGCCATAGGCGACCAGACGCTGTGGCTGATCGATCTGGAGACTGGCGAGGGTCGCGATCTGACACCGGACCTGGACCTCTGGCCGCACGGCCCGGCCTGGGCCGCGGACTCGGAGGCGGTCCTCTTCACGGCCGACCGCGAGGGCCACGGGGCCGTGCTGCGCGTCGCGCTGTCGAGCGGGGAAGTGACGGTGCTGACCGCTGAGGGGGCGTCCACGGACCTGGCGCCTTCGCCAGACGGTAGCCACCTCTTCGCGCTCCGGTCGAGTTACGCGGGGCCGCCGGGAGTGGTACGACTGGAAGCGTCGGCGACCGACCAGGCGGCGATGCCCGTGCGGACCTTCCCGGAGCTGGAGACGGACCTGCCCGGCACCGTCGAACGCGTGCGTGCCACGGCTTCGGATGGCGTGGCGGTCCCGGCCTGGCTGGTACTGCCCCGTGACGCGTCGGCGGAGGCGCCTGCTCCACTCGTGGTCTGGGTCCACGGCGGGCCGCTTTCCTCGTGGAACGCGTGGAGCTGGCGGTGGAACCCGCACCTGCTGGCGGCCCAGGGCTATGCCGTGCTGCTGCCGGACCCGGCCCTCTCCACGGGCTACGGGCGGGACTATATCCAGCGCGGCTGGGGTAGCTGGGGTCAGGAGCCGTACACCGACGTGATGGCGGCCGTGGACGCCGCCTTGGAGCGGCCCGACCTCGACGCTGACCGGACGGCGCTGATGGGCGGGTCGTTCGGCGGCTACATGGCCAACTGGGTGGCCGGCAACACCGACCGCTTCCGGGCCATCGTCACTCACGCCAGCCTGTGGGAGCTGCGCGGCTTCCATGGCACCACCGACTTCGGGCCGGAGTGGGAGCGCGAGTTCGGCGACCCGTATTCGGACGTTTCGCGATACGAGGAGAACTCGCCCCACCGGCTGGTCGAGCGGATCACCACGCCGATGCTGGTGGTCCACGGCGAGAAGGACCATCGCGTGCCCATCAGCGAGGCACTGCGGCTGTGGACTGACCTGTCGCGCCACGGCGTGGAAGCGAAGTTCCTCTACTTCCCCGACGAGAACCACTGGGTGCTCAAGCCCCAGAACGCGCGGATCTGGTACGAGACGGTCACGGCCTTCCTCGACCAGCACGTCCGCGGGCAGGAGTGGCGCCGACCGGTGCTCCTGTGAGCCGGCCCATCCGACGGCGGGGCCGGTACCATCGACACCCGATCCCAGCGGAGGCAGCCCGAGCCAGATGACCGACCTTGCCCAGAGCGACCAGCCCATCGCCGAGACGTCACCGCGCTACAACGCTGTGCTCACTCGTCGCGTCGACCAGCACGAGACGCTGGCCTTCTTCTGGGTGGCCTCCACGGACGAGGCGGTCGACTTCGAGCCCGGTCAGTACCTGACCATCGGCGTGGAGTCCAACGGCAAGCTGCTGCAGCGACCGTACTCCGTGGCCTCCTCGCCACGCCAGGCAGCTGACGGCTACGAGTTCTACGTGCGACTCGTGGACGGTGGTCTCTTCACCCCCCTGCTCTGGCGCGCGCCGGTCGGGCAGGGCATGAGCATGAAAGGACCCAAGGGCAAATTCGTGCTGGAGCCGGAGGACGAGCGTACGCACGTCTTCATCAGCACGGGCACAGGTATCGCGCCCTTCATCTCGATGATGGAGACCCTGCGCCAGGACGGGACGCCGCGGCCCGCGGTCATCCTCCACGGTGTCAGCTACCAGGACGACCTGGGCTACCGGGAGCTGCTGGAGGGATGGCAGGGGTCAGGCGAGTATCCCCTGACGTACGTCCCCAGCGTCTCACGCGTCTCCGACCCGCGGAACGAGGGTTGGCAGGGACGCACGGGACGGGTCGAGACCATCATCAACGAGGTCTATGGCGAACTGGACCTCACCCCCGAGAACACCATCAGCTACATCTGCGGCAACCCGGACATGATCATCGCCGTCGACGAGACGCTGCTGGGACGCGGCTTCCCCGAGGAGCAGATCAAGAAGGAGCTCTACTGGCCCAAGGGCAAGGCGCCCACGTCGGCCGTGCGAACGGGAGCAGTCACTCCCGCCCTGGTCGAGGGCTGAGCCCGGCGGACAGCCTGCAACGCCGACAAATGCTTGACAACTCGCTGTAAGCGCTTACAGTGCTCAGGAACACATGAGCCATCCGAAGCAGCCGCCGTCAGGCACGCGCTCGGGTCGACGCCGAGCGCTGCCCACCATCTATGAGGTCGCGCGCCAGGCCGGCGTGTCGATCGCCACGGTCTCGCGTGTGCACAGCAACGAGGCTGTGGTCGCGGCGCCGACTCGCCGTCGAGTCCAGCAAGCGATCGCAGACCTGGGCTACAAGCCGAGCCGGCTCGGTCGCTCGCTCGCCGGCGGGAGCCACGGCGCCAGTGGCATCGTGTTCCCCGACCTGACCGGTCCGTACTACTCCGAAGTCATCCTTGGCTATGAGGACCAGGCGGCCGCCGACGGGCACAGCGTTCTCATCCTGGGCACCCATGGCCGCGAGCATGCCGAAGCGCTCGTGCGCGCCTTGGCCGGGAGTGTCGACGGCATGGTGATCATGGGCCGGACCGTTCCCGATGAGGTCGTTGAGGCGCTGGATGCCGATGGCCTGCCCATCGTGCTCCTGGCTCGACCGCCAGCAGGAGGTGCGGACTCCGTCAGGACCGAGAACTTTCGGGCGGCCGCTGCGCTCACCAGCCACCTCATCGGCCATGGCCACCAGCGGCTGGCGTTCATCGGTGATCCAGACTCCTCGCCCGATGCTGGCGAACGATGGGCCGGGTTCCGGGCGGCGCTCATGCGTGCCGGGTCGTCCGCGCCGCACAGCGCGGTGCCGAGCAGCTTTCGCGAAAGTGATGGATACGCTGCCGCGGCCAGCCTGCTGGACGGGGACGCCCGGCCGACGGCCGTGGTGTGCGCCAACGATGAGATCGCGCTGGGCACCTATGGCGCCTGCCAGGAGCGGGGACTGCGTATCCCGCAGGACGTGGCCGTGACCGGCTGGGACGACATCGCCATCGCTCGCTATACATCGCCCACCCTCACTACCGTCCGGCAGCCACTGAGAGACCTGGGCGCACTGGCAGCGCGCCTCCTGGAGGAACGGCTGCAAGGTGGTCGCACGGAACCGCGACACGAAGTGCTGCCCACCGAGCTGGTGATCCGCGCGAGCTGCGGCTGCGAGCGGACGGCCGACACCCCCGTCGTGAGGTCCTGACACGGTCCAGAGCAGAAGCGCAAGGCGTAGGAGGAGAGTCCCATGAGCCTGACAGGGAACCGTACCGAGTCGACGAGACCAAAGCGCTGGGCAGGTCTGCTGGTGAGCCTGTCGCTCATGGCAGCGGCCTGCGGCACGAACCAAGGCGGCCAGGCTTCGCCTGGGGCGGAGGGAACGGGCACGGGCGGCACGTCCCCGGGGGCCGCCAGCCCTGACCCGGCAAGCCCTGGGAGCGGCGCCTCGGGCGCACTCACAGCCTGGGCCATGGGCAACGAGGGCGTACTCCTGGGCGACTTCGTTGACGGCTACGCGGAAGAGAACCCCGACGCGCAGGTGAGCGTCACGCCGGTCGACTGGGGCATCGCGCGCGACAGACTGCTCACGGCCATCGGCGGCAACCAGACGCCCGACGTGAGCCAGATGGGCACCGACATGATGGGCGAGTTCATCGAGACGGGCGCGCTCGCGCCTCTTGCCGCCGACATCGACGGCAGCCGCTTCTTCGAGGGTGCCTTCAACACCGGCGTCGCGCCGGATGGGACCGCATACAGCGTGCCCTGGTACGTCGAGACGCGCGTGCTGTACTACCGCACGGACATCGCTGAGGAGGCCGGTATCACGGAGCCGCCCGCGAACTGGGACGAGCTCAAGGCGATGGCCGTCGCGATGCAGCAGGAGGGCGGGGCCGAGTGGGGCATCAGCCTGGGGACCATGAACTGGCAGGAGTACCTGCCCTTCCTGTGGTCCAACGGTGGCGACGTGATGACCGACGGCGAATTCACCCTGAACGGTCCCGAAGCGGTCGAGGCACTCGAGTTCTACGACTCGTTCTTCGAGGAGGGGCTCTCCCCCAACCAGGTTCCCGAGGGCTTCGACATCACGCCCGCCTTCGTGCAGGGAACACATCCCATGTTCTTCTCGGGACCCTGGCATCTGAGCCTTATCGCAGAAGCCGGCGGAGAGGGATTCGAGGACAAGTGGGCCATCGCGCCCATGCCGTCCGCCCCAGGCGGCGACACGGGCATCTCCTTCGTCGGCGGCGGCAACCTCGTCGTTTACACAGACAGCGAGAACCCCGATCTGGCCTGGGACTTCGTCGAGTGGATGACACAGCCCGAGACCCAGCTGGCCTGGTACGAGGAGGCCACCGTGCTGCCCTCCGACCAGTCCGCCTGGGACGACCCGGCGTTGGCCGATGATCCGAACGTACAGGTCTTCGGCGACCAGCTGGAGAACACCAGGGCGCAGCCGGCGATACCGACCTGGGCGGAGATCGCCGCCGCCATCAATGACCAGTTGGAGCGGGTCACGGTGGGCGACCTGGACGCCCAGGGCGGCGCCGATGCGATGCAGCAAGAGGCTCAGTCGATCGGCACGGAGTAGCGCGCTTGAACGCGACCGATCGGGTCAGCCGACAAGGATCCCGGGCTCCGGGGCCGGGTATCGGTTCTCGCCTGCGGAGCAACCTGCCTGGCTGGTTCTTCTCGCTACCGTTCCTGCTCATCTTCGGCGTCTTCCTGGCCGGGCC
>JALZLU010000141.1 GCA_030858685.1 Chloroflexota bacterium
TTCGCTGCGCGACGTGCCCGGTTCTGGGGCGGCCGGCGGCACGACCGCGGGATTGCTGGCCATCGCCGATCGCTTCGCCTCGTTCGAAGTGCGGCCGGGCGTGGAGGTGGTCATGGAACTGACCGGCTTCGACGAGTCGCTGTCGGAGGCGGAGCTGGTGCTCACCGGCGAGGGCCGCGTGGACCGGCAGACGGCTTTCGGCAAGACCGCACTGGGCGTCGCTCGACGGACGGCAGACGCCGGCCGGCCATGCATCTGCTTCGGCGGCGGCGTGACGGAAGAGGGCATCGCGGCGCTGGCGTCTCTCGGCGTGGTGGTGGTGCCCGTCACGGAGGCGCCCATCAGCGTGGAGGCACAGATGGCCGCCGGCGCGGCTCCCTTGGAGCGTGCCGCGGAGCGGGCGGCACGGCTCGTATCCATAGGCCGTGCCTAAGGACGCGCTGCCGCCGGAGACGCGACCAGCGACAGCGTCGGAAAAGCGACTGCCGGCCAAGCCCCGCCGCGCGGCAGTCGTCCGTCGTCGCAAGCGCAAGCCAGCCGACCAAGCGCTGGCCTGGGCCCGCCGGCTGGCCCGCTATCGACCCGGCCTGGTCGATGACACGCGCGCGGCCATGCGCGCCATGTACGGGGTGCCGGTCTGGCAACGCGTCCACGACCCGACCAGCGAGCTGGCGCTGACGATCCTGTCCCAAAACAGTGCGGACATCAACGCCGAGAAGGCTTTCGATGCCCTGCGCGCTCACTTCCCTTCGCAACCGATCGCCATCGAAGCGGCCAAGCTCAACCGGCCGGGCTGGGGCGGCACCGGCATCGAAGGCGGCGCTCCGCCGGACTGGTCGGCCGTGGAGCACGCGCCGATAGAGGAGCTCACAGATGTCATCCGGCCGGGCGGCCTGGCACCGCAGAAGGCGCCGCGCATCCAGGCCTCGCTGAGGGCGCTGCGCGAGGCGCGCGGCGACTACTCTCTGGAGTTCCTGGGCGAGCTGCCACCGATGGAGGCCGTGGCGTGGCTCACGGCCATCGCCGGGATCGGCCGCAAGACGGCGTCGGTGGTGCTGCTGTTTTGCTTCGGCACGCCGCTGATGCCCGTCGATCGCCACGTGGAGCGGGTGGCCAAGCGCATCGGCCTGGTGCCACCCAAGGCTGACCTGCTGCTGTCCCACGACGTGTTCCTGCACCTGCTGGAGCCCGACCAGATGTATGAGGGTCACGTGAACGTGATCACGCACGGCCGCCAGACCTGCCACGCCCGCAAGCCAGCCTGCCACCGCTGCGCGATCGCGCCACGCTGCCGATACGTGGATCGAAGGGCGCCGTGACAACGTGCGCTGCTGGAGTAGGGTCGATCGAGGACGCGGCTATCTCGGGAGCGACCGCCAAGCAGGCTCGGCGACCGCCCAGCAGGCTCGAGACCGACGTCCATCGATCAGCGTGGCGGCCCATTGACGATCGTGGCGTCAGGATGAGCCGAAGACCACAGGGATCCACCTGCCGAAGAACGAAAGGGACATCACGTGACGGAACTCCAGCAGCTCATCGACGGCTTCCTCGAGAACGAGTACGAAACCTCGCCCGTCCTTGCGAGCGGTCTCGGCCTGACGGAGTACGACCATCGCCTGGATGACCTCTCAGCTGAGTCGTTCGCCAAGCGCGACGCCGATGCGGTCGAGTGGCTCGCCCGCTTCGAGGCGGTGCCGGACGACGGCCTGGACAACGACGGTCGCATCGACCGGGACCTGGCCATCGCCATGCTTCGCGGACGCACCATCACGGCTGACTGGCGGGGCTGGCAGCGCGACCCGCTGACCTACACGTCGCCCGCGCTGGGTGGCCTCTTCGGGCTGTTCCTGCACCGCCTGCGCCCCGAGGCCGAGCTGGTCGATGCCGCCATCGCACGCCTTGAGCAGATCCCGCGCGCCCTGGAACAGGGCAAGCAAAACATGGACCCGGCGCTGGCGCATCCGCTCATCGTGGAGCGCGGGCTGGCCTCGGCCAAGGCCGGTGGCCGTTACGTCCGCGACCTGCTGCCCGACGAGGTCGCCGACCCCGATGCCCAGAAGCGCATGCGCGAAGCGGGCAAGGAGGCCGGCGAAGCGTTCGACGCCTGGGTCGATCACCTGGACACGGTCCGTCAGGAGGCCACCGGTGAGTGGCGCTACGGCGAGGAGCGCTACTCGAGGCTGCTGCGCGAGAAGGAGAACCTGCCGGACGACGCGCGGTCACTGCGTGAGCGCGGCCAGACCGAATACGACCGCCTGGATGCCGAGATGCGCGCGCTGTGCCTGAAGGCGCGCGGCACAGAAGACTGGCGCACCGTGCTCCACGAGGCGAACGAGGATCACCCGCGCACGGAAGAGGAGATGCGCGTCGCCTACGCCGAGTGGACCGAGCGTTCGCGGCAGTTCTTGATGGAGACCGGCCTGGTGACGCTGCCGGAGGGCGATTCGTGCGTGGTCGAGCCGTCGCCGGTATTCCAGCGGCCCGTCATCGGTGTCGCCTCGTACATGAGCTCGCCAGCCTTCACGGACAAGCTGGTGGGCCACTTCTTCGTGCCCTTCGCACCGGATGGCACTCCGGAGGATGAGCTACAGAAGCGGCTGGCGGCCAACAGCCATAGCAGCATCCCCACCACGGCCGTGCATGAGACATACCCCGGCCATCACTGGCACATCACCTGGAGCAAGATCCACGCCTCGCGCATCCGGCTGGTGCTGGGCACGCCCTACTTCAGCGAAGGCTGGGCGCTCTACGCCGAACGCGTCATGCGCGAACGCGGCTTCTTCACCGATCCGCTCCAGGAACTCCAGCACCTGGAGGCAACGCTCTTCCGCGCCGCGCGCATCGTGGTCGACACCAGCCTGCACATGGGCGACATGGACTACGAGCAGGGCGTCGCATACATGATGGAGAAGACCCCGCTGCCGGAGCCGACCGCACGGGCGGAGGTGGGACGCTATTGCTGGTGGCCCACCCAGGCCTCGGCCTATCTCACCGGCTGCCTGGAGATCCTGAGCATCCGCGAGCGGTATCTGGCCGAGCGCGGTCTGGGTGGCGTGCCACCGGCTGAGGTCGATGTGGCGGTCTTGCGCGAGTTCCACGACCGGCTGGCGGCCAGCGGGCGCCTGCCGCTGGGACTGGCTGAGCGAGCGGTCCTTGAGGCGTCGGCCTAGGGACATCGCGGTCCGACGGCGAAGCCCGATACGTTCCTGCAAGAAACGCGGCTCCTATGTGATGAGGAGCGACCCGGGCCCTCGCTAGATTCGTCCAACGACTTCGCGACCAGCGCGCGTCGTACCGAATCTGATAACCCCGATGCACGGTGTCTGGTGACGGGACGCCGAGCGCATCTTATTGCACGGCCCGGGCCCCCTCCCCGGGCCGTGCAGCTTTTTGTGCCCGCAGGCTGGTCAGCCGGTCAGCGTAGGAGCGCCACAACGAGGCTCAGCGCCAGGATCCCCAGCACGCCCAGCGCCAGCCACGCCTCCCGACGGCCCCGGTACTCCAGCAGTGTCGCCACGAGCCCCCCCGCAGGCGTGATGATCACGACGGCCACGCCGATGGTCGCCCAGCCCCACGGCTCCGGCACGGTCATGGACCGCAACACAGCGGACGCGTCGAGCACGTTCCCCTGCGTAGTGGAGCGGCCCAGGATCTCCAGGACCAGCGCCACCACGAAGCAGAACGCGCTGATGAGCGAACCCCCCGTGAGCACCGCGGATGTCGCGCGGCTGCCCACGCTGCCTTGCCCACGGCTGCTCACGCTGCTCGGCGTCTCGCTCATCCCATGACCGCCCGGTAGAACATCTGGGCCGCGAAGACGAGTGCCACGCCGATGAACGCGATGCGTAACGCGCCCTGGGAGACACGCGAGGACATCCGAGCCCCGATGCGCGCCCCGATGAAGACACCCAGCGCCACGGGTCCCGCCAGTAGCGGGTCGAGGACGCCTGCCGCGAAGTAGAGGAGCGCGCTGGCGGCCGCCGTCGGACCGAGCATGAACGTGCTGGTAGTGGTCGCCACGCGGATGGGCACGCCCATGGCCAGGTTCATCGTCGGCACGTTGATCACGCCACCCCCCACGCCCAGCAGCCCCGAAACATTGCCCGCGGCGAACGAGGTCGCTGCGCCCACTTCCATGCGGCGGGCGCGATAGCGGACCTCGCTGCCGTCGGAAGGCTCGATGTAACTCGAGACGAATCCGCCTCCCTCCGGATCATCGTGCGGCACCGGCGCGGGAGTGGCGGCACGCTGGCGGATCATCTGGACAGCCACGAAGACCAGCAGCGAGCCGAAGAGGAGTGCCAGGATGCGGCCATCGATGAGGCTTCCCAGCAGTCCGCCAGAGACTCCGCCGGCGGCCGTGGCCAGCAGGAGCAGCAGGCCAAGCCGCCGATCGGCGATGCCACTATCCAGGTAGTGCGCGCTGGCGCTCATGGACGTGGCGATGACCCCGATGAGGCTGGCCGCGATGGCCGTTTTGATGGGCACATCCAGCAACACCGTCAGGACCGGCACGATGATGAGCCCGCCGCCGATGCCCACCAGTGCACCGAAGCCGCCGGCTGCGATGGAGATCAGAAAGGCGATCAGGACGAGGCTCATGCGCGCCGCCTCACGAGGAGCGCGCCGCTCGACGCAGCCGTCACCGCTGAGCGACCTCTTCCTGCTGCAACGCCGCCCTCCCATGCCGGTTCCGAGGCGCCACTGCCCCGGTCGGGCAGGAGGCCGGTGGCCCTGTGCCGAAGTCGCCCGACGCGGGGATACTACCGGCGCCTCGAATGTCGACACCGATGTCCTGGGAGAAGCGGATGGGAAGTGTGCCTCCGGACGACAGCTCAGGGAGTCCGGTCGAGGTCAAGGACACCCCTCCGCGCCGCGACCGCTACGGCAGTCTGATGGACAGCCTGCGGGCAGGCGAACCGGAAGCGGCGCGTCCCACCGACCGGCTGCGGGTGCGGGCCCCGGCGGCGCGGCGTGGCATCCCCGCCATCTGGCGCGGCTGGCACCCCGTAGCACGCACCTTCCTGGTGGTGGCCGTCATCGTCGCGCTGGGATATGTCGCTCTGCTGTTCGCGAACGAGTACCTGCGCGCGAGCCGGATCGATAGCTGGGCTGGCCCCGATGCATCGGTCCAGTCGGGTCTCGCGCTGGCCGGCTGTCCGGTGGCTGAGGGCCATGGGGACGAGGCGTTCCCGTCCTGGATCCGGTACCGCGACGATTTGTACGCCTCGACCGGAAGGGTCGCTCCCATCGGCACCGCATGGCAGTACGGCCAGACGCGCTACGCGGAGTCGGACTACCGACTGGGCAACATCCGCCTCCTCCTCGAAGAGCCTGCGGCGGGAGCGGCCCCGGCCTCGGTCTTGCTGCTCCAGGAGCCGGCCCCGGCTGCCCGCATCTATGATCGGATCGACTGCCCCTGAACGGTCGGAGGGCGCGTGTTCGGCAGCACACCGGACTGAGGCAGCGGGCCTTGCCCGAGGCCCATCACCCTCGGGACGGGCGGGACTCGACCGGATGCAGGGGGCGACCGTCCCGCTCGAAGTGAGAGATGTTCT
>JALZLU010000180.1 GCA_030858685.1 Chloroflexota bacterium
TCCATGATGACCTCGATGACCTCGCGCTCGGGGGGCAGCGCGCGCAGCCGCTCGATGAGCTCCGGGGGGAGAGCCTCCAGGAGCGCGTCGAGGTCGTCGGTGATCTCTCGCCGTTCGGTGGTCACCACGTCATCTCCCCGGTCAAGGCTTGCGTCTTTCATCGGATGGCCGGCACGAGCGCCGGTTCGGCCACCCGCACGAGCGTCTCCCGCACGAGCAGCGAGACATCCGCGAGGTGGCGGAAGCCGACCTCCTCAAGGCGGCGGTCGAGTGGCGACTCATAGGTGCGCACCACCGTCGCGATGCCCTGGTCGCGATGGCCAGCATCGCGTTCGCGACGATCGGACCCGTTGCCGCTTCTCTCTCCGATGATGGCCAGACCATACCGGATGAGCGCTGACGGATCGTGATCAGGACGGCAGATGAGTCGCAGGTAGTGCGGCTGGTCCGCCTTGGCCACGCCCAGTTGGATGAACGCGGCCAGCTCCTCGACCGCAGGCGGCGGGCAGGTCTGCACCCAGGCTTCCACGTCGGCGAAACGCAGGATCGGTGTCATCGCCGAGCGCGGTATCCGCCAGTGCGAACCCTGGCGCTCCCAGTCGGGCAGGCGATAGGCCTCGATACGAGCGACCGGCGCCGGTGTCACGGCCCTGTACAAGCGGTCGAGCTGGAGCGCGTCCAGCGGCGAGGCCTCGCGGATGCCCTCGGCGGCGGCCTCGCTCTGTACCGGCGGGCCCGGTAACGTTTCGGACGGCGGCCGGAAGAACAGCCGCTCCTCGCCGTACCGAGCGAAACCGGCCTGCATGAACAGCTCGATGTTGCCGCTGTGGTCAGCGCAGGCCACGTGGACGCGGGCTGCCCCGCGCTTGCCCCCGTCGCGCAGCAGGTGCTGGAGCAACCGCAGGCGGATGTCGCCGGCCTCGCCCTGGTCCATCGCATCGAGTTCCACGATGGTCCACTCGTCGCGATGGGCGTCACGCTCCACACGAACCAGCCCCATCAACTCGTGCTCGTCCTCGTAGACGTAGAGCTGGTCGTGCGGCTGGAAGGCGCCCAGCGGCATGCGGAACAGGCTGAAGACGCTGATGGCATGAGCACTCACGGGGAGGCCCAGGGAGCGCACGCGCGTGTCCACGTCATCCGAGGGCGTATGCGAAAGACGCGACAGCTCGCCGACCGCCGAGAGGTCCGTCAGACGCGCTGAGCGGACGCGGCCGGCGCGGCGGCCCTGGCTCCGGCTGATCATCGGGCGCGGCTGCCGCGTCGCGTGGGGTGGCGACGCCGGTTGACACCCTCGCCGGGCTCGTGGAACTCGGAGGCCATGGTCGCCACGAGGCGATGGAAGCGCGTCTCACCGGCGAGCTCCGGATGGAAGGCGGTAGCCACGATGTTCCGCTCCCGCACCGCCACCACGCGCCCGTCCTCGAGCGTGGCCATGACCTCGACATCCTCACCGACGCGCTCGATGACGGGGGCTCGGATGAAAACGCCGTGGACGGGCGTGTCGCCCAGGACGGGCACCTGCATCTCGCCCTCGAAGGAATCCAGTTGGCGCCCGAATGCATTGCGCTTGACCGAGACATCAAGGAGCGGCAGCACCGGCTCGTCACCGTCCACGATGTCTCGCGCCAGCAGGATCATCCCGGCGCACGTCCCGAAGAGCGGTGCCCCCTGGCGCGCCAGATCCAGGATCGGATCGCGCAATCCCCAGCGCTCGATGAGTTTGCGCATGGTCGTGCTCTCGCCACCGGGCAGGACCAGACCGCTGAGGCCCTGAAGGTCAGCCGGCAGGCGCACCGGGTGGGCCTCGACGCCGATCCCTCGCAGGACATCGAGGTGTTCGCCGAAAGCGCCTTGAAGTGCCAAAACGCCGATCCTCATCGGCTGCCTACCAGCCGCGCACCGCCAGCCGCTCAGCCTCTGGGATGGTCGCCATCTCGATACCGCGCATCGGCGCGCCGAGGCCCTTGGAGACGTCGGCGATGATCTTGGCGTCCTCGAAGTGCGTGGTGGCCTGGACGATGGCGTTGGCCATGCGCGCGGGATCCTCGCTCTTGAAGATGCCGGAGCCCACGAAGACGCCTTCCGCGCCGAGCTGCATCACAAGGGCGGCGTCGGACGGCGTGGAGATACCGCCGGCCACGAAGTTGACGACGGGCAGCCTGCCCGCCTGGGCGACATCGCGCAAGAGTTCCAGCGGCGCCTGAAGGTCCTTGGCAGCCACGAAGAGCTCGTCCTCGCGCATGCCCTGGAGGCGTCGCAGGCCGGCCTTGACATCACGCAGCTGGCGCACGGCCTCGACGATGTTGCCGGTGCCAGCCTCACCCTTGGTGCGCATCATGGCGGCGCCTTCGGCGATGCGGCGGAGGGCCTCACCGAGATTCCGGCAGCCGCACACGAAGGGCACCTTGAAGCCGTGCTTGTCGATGTGGTTGACCTCGTCGGCGGGCGTCAGGACCTCTGACTCGTCGATGTAGTCGACGCCCAGGGCCTCAAGGACCTGCGCCTCCACGAAGTGGCCGATGCGCGCCTTGGCCATGACCGGGATGCTGACCGCGGCCATGATGCCCTCGATCATGGTGGGATCGCTCATGCGCGCCACGCCGCCCATGGCCCGGATGTCCGAA
>JALZLU010000205.1 GCA_030858685.1 Chloroflexota bacterium
GGCGACCGTCCCATCGGCCTGCCCGGCCTCGCCATTGCCCGGCACCGCGGCAGCAGCCCTCTGCTGCTCGAGCTCCCGCATGAAGTCGCGATTGTCACGGCCGACCCGGATGGCGGACGAGTCGTCCCGGGTGGTGACCACGGCCGGGCGAAGCGTCTCGCGCTTGCGCGCGGAGTCGAAGCCGGTGGCGATGACGGTGATCATCACGTCGTCGCCCATGCGCTCATCGATGACCGTGCCAAAGATGATGTTGGCCTCAGGGTCCGTGGTCTCCTTGATGATCTCGGCCGCCTCATCGACCTCGAAGAGGCCCAAGCTGGCGCCACCGGTGATGTTGAAGAGCACGCCCTGAGCTCCGGCGATGTTGGTCTCCAGAAGCGGGCTGGCGATGGCCATCCGCGCGGCGTCCGAGGCGCGGTTGTCCCCGCTGCCGCGGCCGATGCCCATCAGCGCCGAGCCGGCGTCCTTCATGATCGTGCGCACGTCCGCGAAGTCCAGGTTGATGAGGCCGGGCACGGTGATCAGGTCACTGATGCCCTGCACGCCCTGGCGCAGCACGTCGTCCACGACACGGAAGGCGTCCACGATCGACGTGTCCTTGGAGACGACGTCCTTGAGCCGATCGTTGGGGATGGTGATCAGCGTGTCGACCTTGTCACGCAGCAGCTCGCTGGCCTTCTCGGCGTTGAGCCGGCGGCGCGCGCCCTCGAAGCTGAAGGGCTTGGTCACGACACCGATGGTCAGTGCACCAAGGTCTCGGGCGACCTCCGCGATGACGGGCGCTGCGCCGGAACCAGTGCCGCCACCCATGCCCGCCGTGATGAAGACCATGTCCGAATCGCGCAGCGCCTCGGCGATCTTCTCGGAATCCTCTTCGGCGGCCCGCTGGCCGATGCCCGGGTCGCCGCCCGCCCCCAGGCCGCGCGTGAGCTTGTCCCCGATCCTGATCTTGTGTGAGGCATCGGACTGGAGCAGCGCCTGCGCATCCGTGTTGACGGCGATGAACTCGACGCCCATGAGCTCCGCGCGGATCATGCGGTTGACGGCATTGCTGCCTCCGCCACCGACGCCGATGACCCGGATCAGCGCGAAATTCTCCGAATCAGATCGCAACGGCATCGACGTCCCTCCGGTTACTTCCTGGCTAGGTTCGTGGCGCCTGGACGGGCCGGCCGAGCGCTGGGACGGGGGGTCCGGAGCCGGTCAGGTGCTGGCGGCGAGTATAGCCCCGAACCTCCCGGCGGTGTCCTTCGATCGGGTGGTCCCCGCGGTTCGGTCGATGGCCAGCCTGGTCATCCACCGGCGTCAGCCAAGATGCTCAGCCGCACCGTGCGCGTCGCGTTGTCGGCGTTGGGGTCAAGGAGGGCGATCGACTGCCACGTTCCCAGGGCCAGCTCACCGGCGATGACCGGGACGACCAGCGATGGCGGGGCGAGCAGCGGCACGACGTGGTCAGCGCCGTGCCCGGGCGATCCGTGCCGGTGGCGCCAGCGGTCGTCGCGCGGCAGGAGGCGGTCGAGTGCCGCCATCAAGTCCTCCTCGGAGCCGGCACCCAGCTCGACGATGACCAGACCGGCCGTGGCGTGGGGCACGAAGATGTGCAGCAACCCGTCCCCGAGACCGCCCACGAACGAGGCGCAGACCGCCGTGAGGTCCGTCAAGCCACGGACCGCGCCGGTCCGGACCGAGAACTCCCGCGTCTTCATGGCGCGCCGGCCGAGCTAGGGGAAAAGACCGCGCATCCAGTCGCGAAAGCGGCCCAGTGATCCGCCCACGGGCGCCGACTCGTAGCGCCCCGGTTCCGTCTCGGTGACCACTCGGGCCCCCCACAGCAGGAGGCCGATGGAGGTGCTGTAGGCCGGCTCCAGAAGATGGTCGGTCAGTCCGCCGACTCCCGTCGGTGAGGCCACGCGCACCGGCATCTTGAGCACTTCACGGCCCAGGCCGGCGGCGCCCGTCAACTGCGAGGCACCGCCCGTCAGGACCAATCCGGCGGGCAGCCGTCCGGCATGGCCGGCGCGCTCGATCTCGTCACCGATCTTCTCGAAGAGCTCACGCATGCGCGCCTCGATGATGCTCGCCAGCTCACTGCGCGGCGCCATCCGGTCCTCCCCTTCGCCGATGACCTCTACGGTCACTTCTTCATCCTCGGCCACGCCGCTGGGATCGGCCGTACCGTGCCGGATCTTCATGTCCTCGGCAGCTATGAGGTTGGTCTTGAGGCCGATGGCCACGTCGTTCGTGACGTTGTTGCCGCCGATCGGCAGCACGGCGGTATGCAGCGGCGAACCATCCATGAAGAGCGCCAGATCCGTGGTGCCCGCGCCGATGTCGGCTAGGGCCACGCCCAGCTCTCGCTCCGTGTCCGAGAGCACGGCCTCTCCCGCGGCCAGCGAGGAAGCCACCAGCTCGTCGATGCGCACGTTGGCCATGCCTACACACTTGGTCAGGTTCTGCACGGCCGTGGCCGAGGCATGGACGATGTGCGTCTCCACCTCGAGCCGGATGGCGCTCATGCCCAGTGGGTCCTTGACACCTTCCTGGCCGTCGACCACGAAACCGCGTGGCAACACGTGCAGGACCTCCCGATTGGAGGGGATGGTGACCGCGCGCGCGACCTCCGTGGCGCGGTCGACGTCTTCCCGGCTGACCTCCCGCCGCGGCCCGCTGACAGCCACCGCGCCGCGGGAGTTCTGGCTCTCCACGTGGTTGCCGCCGACGCTCACGAACGCCGACTCGAGCTTGTAGCCCGAGAGGCGCTCCGCGCTCTCGATGGCGCCGCGGATGGACGAGACCGTCTGGTCGATGTTGATGACGACGCCCTTCTTGAGGCCGGACGCCGCGGGCGTACCCTTGCCGATGATGGTCAATGCGCCGTCGCGCGTGACTTCACCGATCAAGGCCACCACCTTGCTGGTGCCCACGTCGATGGCCACCAGCACCGCTTCTCGCTCCACTGCTTCCCTTCCCTTGATCACGGCTGCCGCGCCCTCCCGGAACGGCGCGCCAATCGTGGCAGATGCCGGGCATGCCCGCGCAACGAGGTCTTGCGCGCCGGGATCACGTGCGTCTGGAGCACCTCAGGGTCGCCCCGAGGGGCTTGCCTGGCTGGGCAGCGGCGTGGCATCTCTGCGCCGGCCCGATGGCCCAGGCGTGGCCGAAGGTGACGATCGAGGTTGAAAGGTGCCGCAGGCGTCGTCCGAGAGCGACAGCGTGACCTCCGCGACCGTCTCCTCCGAAGCCAGCAGCGCCGCCAGACAGGTCAGCTGCTCACGGATGGATGCCGGCGGTCGCGAACCGAGCGTGTAGAAGCCGAAGACCGCTCGCCAGTGACCAGGCGCTGTCATGACCCAGCCTTCCTCATCGGCCAGGGAGATCGCCAGCGTCTCGGCGCCGCCGCCCAGGTGGGCCGGGGTCACCGCAGCCAGCTGACGGGCCACCTCGAGGTCGAGCGCCGAGAGCCGTGCTCCCGGATCCATCGGCGCAGCGGACTCGCCTTCACTCCCCAGGATCACGCTGCGCTGGTCATCGATGAGCGGCAACTGCTCATGCGCCGGTGCCGGAGCGAGCACCAGCCCATCCACGTCGACCAGCCAGCGCGTGGCGTTCCCGCTCCAGAGGAGGATGGGCACGCGTTCCTCGACAGCCACATGCAGTCGATCGGGCAAGCGCGCCCGGACGGTTGCGCCACGCACCGTGGGCAAGGTCGTGAGCGCCGCCTCCAGGCGCGCCGTCGGCAAGTGGAAGATATTGGGGTGCGTGCCCTCCTCCAGGCCGAGGGCGGCGCGCGCCGCGACCGGGTCGGTGTAGCGCAATCCCGACACCTCGACCGAAGCGGGGTCCAGCGCGAAGGCAGGCGACGTGGTCAGGCCATACAGCGCGCCGCCCGAAAGCAGCATCACGAAGGCCGCGGCCATACGCACCAGCGTGAACCGCGACGAGGCGCGCCTGATGGAGCGTCTGCGGCGCGCGCTTCGGGGCTGACGGACGGGTAGCGTCACGGTCTCAGGGCAGATCCGACCGGGAGAGCGTGCGGCTGGGCCGACCTGCCTCGCGCTCCAGTGCCAGCTCCAGGATCCGCTCCACGATCGCCCCGAAGTCGTAGCCGCCCTCCCTGCACAGTGCGGGGAATAGGCTGATGGGCGTGAAGCCCGGGATGGTATTGATCTCGGAAAGGAAGAGGCTCTCGCCCGCCAACAGGAAATCGACGCGCGCGAAGCCCTCGGCGCCGATGGCCGCGAAGGACTGTGCGGCAAGGCTGCGCACGCGTTCGCGGAGCTCCTCGGTCAGTTCCGGGCGGTCAGTCGTGCGCGAGACGCCTTGCTGGTACTTCGCCGCGTAGTCGTAGAACTCGTGGCCCGGGAAGACCTCGCCGGGCCCGAAGACCTCGAGGTGCTGCGGATCGTTGCCGACCACGCTGGCCTCCAACTCTCGCGGCCCGGCCAGGCATGCCTCGACCACCAGGCTGTCGTCGTAGCGGAAGGCATCGGCCAGGGCGTCCTCCAGCTCCGGCGGCTCGTCGGGTCGATGGACGATGGCCACGCCCACGCTCGAGCCGAGCCCGGCCGGCTTGACGATGAGCCTCCGCTCGGGAGCGCTCGCCGCGAACGCCTCCAGGCGCCGGAGGACGCCCCGCGGGTCGCGTGCATAGGCGTCGGCGCGAACCTCCAGCCAAGGGACGATGGGCATGCCCAGCGCTCCCACCAGCCGCTTGAAGAGCGCCTTGTCCATGCCCACCGCGGATGCGGCCACGCCCGACCCCGTGTACGCCAGCCCGGCCGATTCGCACAGCGCCTGGAGCGCGCCGTCCTCCCCGAACGGGCCATGCAGGGCGATCCAACAGACGGGCGGTCGGGCGCGCGCCCGCAACCCGTCCAGCGCCGCCGCGGCCGAGTGAGGTCCCTCTGCGCCGAGAACGGCGGGCGCATCGAATGACGTGGCCGGCAGCCCCGTGTCCATGGCCGTCGCCGGAAGCTTCCACCAGGCACCTGCCAGGTCGAGCAGCCAGCCCTCCACGCGGTGGCCCCGTTCCGTCAGCGCCCGCGCGATGGCCCGACCAGAGACCAGCGACACATCGTGCTCGGCGGAGGGTCCGCCCATCAGCACCGCCACGCCTCGCGCCGTCACGTACCCGTCACTTCGTCCGGCTCCCAGCCGCTCCAGTCGCCGGCGAAGACGATCTCCGGGCGCAGGTCGATGCCGCGTTCGCGCAGGACCGTGGCCCGTACCTGCTCGGCCACTCGGCGCACGTCCGCGGCACTGCCTGCCTGGTCGTTGACGATGAAGTTGGCGTGCTTCTGCGACACCGACGCGCCACCGATGCGCAGCCCCTTGAGGCCCAGCTCGTCGATCAGCCGCCCGGCGGAGAGTCCCGGCGAAGGGTTGCGGAAGACGCTGCCCGCTGAGGGGATGCCCAGCGGCTGGTGTGTCTGGCGCCATCGGCGGATCTCGTCGAGACGCTGGGTGATGAGGGCCGGCTCAGCCGGCGTGAGCTGGAAGACGGCCTGCGTCACGATGTCCGGGGCACCCTCCTGAGCGTGCTTCAGGAGGCTTTCGCGGTATGCCAGACCCAGCCCCGCCGGATCGACGCGCTCCTCCGGCCCGCCCGACCGCAGCACGGATGCGTCCACGAGGACGGATGCCACGTCCGATTCATGCGCGCCTGCGTTGGCCCACACTGCGCCGCCCACGGTGCCCGGGATGGCCAGGCCGAACTCCAGGCCGGAGAGCCCGGCTTCCCTGGTGAGCGTCGCGGCCTTGGCCATGGCCAGGCCGGAATCGGTGATGAAGCGATCGCCCTCGACACGTGCCTGCTGCGCGCGGTTCATGACCACCAGGCCGCCGATGCCGGCGTCGCTTATGACCAGGTCTGACCCCCGTCCCAGGATGAACAGCGGGACGCCGCGGGAACGTACGAAGCGGGCCATGGCGCGCAGCTCGAAAAGGTTGCGCACCTCCGCGAAGAGATCGGCCGGCCCGCCGACGCGCATCGTGGTGAAGCGGGCCAGCGGCTCCTGCCGCGACGTCTTGACGCCGATGCGGCGCTGGATGTCCGTGCCCAGGCGGAGTGCCTCGCTCGCATCAAGGCGGCGCGGGAGGGAGTTCGAGGCGGCTGCCTCCAGGGACACTGCTCCATCCGGCACCCCTGAGCCGGTACTCATGCAGCTTCCCGGGAGATGCGCTCGATGTGGTCCGCTGTCGGCAGCGGCCTGCGTTCGGCGAGGCTCAGCAGCAGCTCCGTGACGGCTCTTGCGGCGGCCGGACGGGCCTCACCGCGGCTTGCCGCCGACATCCGTGCCAGTCGCTCCGGCTGATCGAGGATGGTGCTCGCCTCCAGCAGAGCGGCCGCGTCGAAGTCCTCGTCGGCGATGACCAGCGCCCCGCCGGCATCCAACAGTCGCCGCGCATTGGCCACTTGGTGCGCCGCGGCGTGGGGATACGGGACCACCACCAGCGGCAACCCGACGGCTGCCGCCTCAGCCAGCGTAGAGGACCCGGCACGCCCGATGAGCAGGTCTGCGCTGGCCAGCGCATCGGCCATCTCGGCCTGCAGTGAGGGATATGGGCGGTAGCGCGCGCGCTGCTCCTCAGGCAGAGCCTCCCGACGCCGCAGCGCCTCGGCGTAGGCCGGCTGACCGGTGATGTGCAGGACGGCGGCGCGTGTCAGCAGGTCGGGCAGTGCTCCCGCCACGGCGTCGTTGAGACGCCGCACCGCCTGGGATCCGCCGAACACGAGCAGGAGCGGCACGGTCGCCGGCAGCCGCAGGCGCTGGCGGGCCGCGGCGCGTTCGATGCCCGCCAGGCGGCGGATGGGCGTGCCGGTCACGAAACACGCGCCGGGCAAGGCCTCGCAGCTGCCCTCGAAGGAGACCGCGATGGCCGAGGCCAACCGTGCTGTCGTGCGGATGCTCTTGCCCGGCAGACGATCGCCCGCCCAGATCAGGGTGGGGACGCGTGCCGCCCTGGCCGCGGTCAGCACGGGGATGGAGAGGTAGCCGCCGGTGGTGAGGACGGCGCGTGGCCGCCAACGTGCCAGGAGCGCCATGGTCTGTGGCACGGAGGCACCCAGCCTGATCGGATCGGCCACGGTGTTGACCGACAGGTCGACCGTGCGCAGCGAGCGCAACCACAGGCGGTCGAGCTGGTATCCGGCGGCGGGGACGATGCCAGCCTCCAGCCCGCGATGGCCGCCCAGCCAGCGGACCTCAAGGCCGTCGACCTGCTCGGACAGGCAGCGCAGGACGGCCAGGGCGGGGAATATGTGGCCGCCCGTACCCCCTGCCGCGATCAGGATCCGCATCGTTCCATGTGCCTCTCGGTAGCGTCTCTCGCGAGATCGACAGGAGGATACCGACCGCCGCGAAACTCACCACCAGGGAGGACCCGCCGTCACTCACGAAGGGCAGCGTGATACCGGTGATGGGTAGCAGGTTGAGTACGACCGCGATGTTGGTGAGCCCCTGGAGTGCAAGCCAGGCGGTCACGCCCGTGGCCAGCAGCGCACCGAAGGTATCGGGCGCTCCGAGCGCGATGCGCACCCCGCGATAGGCCAGGAACAGGAAGAGCGCGATCACCGCGAGCCCGCCCAACAGCCCGAATTCCTGGCCGATGAGCGCGAAGATGAAGTCATTGTGGGCGTTGGGCAGCGTCAGCGCGCCAGGCTGCGCGCTCTGTCCCAGGCCCGTGCCAACGATGCCTCCAAGGCCCAGTGAGAGAAGTCCCTGCACGGTCTGGAACCCTGAATCGAGCGGATCCGCCCAGGGATCGAGGAAGGTCGTCCAGCGCTGCATCTGGTAGGCATGGACAGAGATGTAGGCCGCCACGCCGAGGGCGCCCACCGGCAGCAGGAGCGCCAGGTGCCAGAGGCGCGCACCGGCCACGAAGACGATGGTCAAGGCGGTCAGGGTCAGCACGCCGGTCGTGCCCAGGTCGGGCTCCAGGGCCACCAGTCCGATGCAAACGCCGGCGATGAGCAGGAAGGGGATCAGGCCGTGGACCAGGCTGCGAACCTGACTGCCCTGCTTCGCAAGCCAATGCGCCAGGTAGACGACCATCGCCAACTTGGCGAACTCCGCGGGATGGATAGTGGGTAATGGCCCGATCTGCAGCCAGCGGGTGGAGCCGTACTTGGTGACCGGCTCGATCGGTCCGATGGGCGGCAGAAGCACAAGGAGAAGCAGGATCAGTGTGAAGAGGTACAGCGGCACCGAGGCAAGTCGCAGATAGCGATAGTCCACGCGCATCAGGAGCGTCATGCCGGCCAGGCCGGCCATCCCCCAGCCCAACTGCGTGGCGACCGCGCCGAAAGGGTCGCCGCCGGTGCGCACAGCCGTAGCCACGCCACCGCTGGAGTAGATCATCAGGAGTCCGATGGCGGTCAGGGCCACGACCGAGACGAGCAGCATGTAGTCCGGTTCGTGACGTTCGCGCTGCGGGCCACGCACCACGCGCGTCGCGCCGGCCGGCCGAGCCTCGCGGCGCGGTACCGCGGGTGCGGCCGCGGCAGGTGCGGCCGCTGTGGCCGGTGCGCCCGGTGTGGCCACCACGTTCCTGCCCGCGGAGCGGCGCGACGAGACGGTTTCCGCGCGCGCCGTCGGCGACACGCGCCCGCTGCCTCGCGGTCGTTGCAGCAAGAGGCGGCGCTGCGAGCCGTCAGCGGTCATGACGTCCCGCCCCGACGACTCTCGGCCAGGTCCGCCACGGCTGCCTTGAAGGCCCTTCCCCGTGCCTCGTAGTCCTGGAACATGTCGAAACTGGTGGCGGCCGGGCTGAGCAGCACCGTGACCGGCGCCGCCCCCCCGGAGGCCAGCAACGACCGCGCGATGGATTCGGCCGTGACCACAGCCTCGGTCAGGTCGCGCGCCGTGGCCAGGTGGCGCAGACCGGCCGCCTGGAACAGGGCGGAGAGCTCCGGACCGCTCTCACCCATCAGCACCGCTGCATCGGCGCGCTCCGCGGCGACCGCGGCAAGCTCTTCCATGGGCAGGCCCTTCGACCGTCCGCCCGCGATGAGCACGAGCGGCCGCGGGAAGCTCCGCAGCGCGGCGATGACGGCGTCGGGTTGCGTTCCCTGTGAGTCATTGATCCAGCGGATCCCCTCGAAGGTGGCCACCGGTTCCAGGCGATGCTCCACGCCAGAGAAGGCACGCATGGCGGCCCGCAGGCCGTCCGTGGGGATGCGCAGCAGGACACCGACCGCCGCGGCCGCCAAGGCGTTGCTGATGTTGTGTTGACCGGGGATGGCCAGTTCCGCCAGCGGCATCAGACGTCCATCGGCGACCTGCCCTTGCAAGTCGCGCACGTCTCGAGTCACGATCCAGCCATCGCGCACGCCGAGCTCGCCCGGACCGGGCTCCTGCCGGCGGTAGCGCACCACGCTCGCTGCGCTGGGCGGGGCCGTGGCGTACTCGGCCGACACGGGATCTTCGGCGTTGAGCACCAGCGCCCCGTGGACCGGCAACAGCTCGGCAAGGCGACGCTTCACGGCCCGATACGCCTTCAGCGACCCGTGCCGGTCAAGGTGGTCACTCGTGACGTGGGTGTAGACCGCCAAGTCGGTGCCACGGGAGAGGGTGGGCAGTTGCAGTTCGGAGAGCTCCACCACCACGCGATGGCTCCGCCGGAGTCCCGGCAGGCGCTCCACCAGCGGCGTGCCGATGTTGCCGCCCAGCAGCACCGGCTCCGGCCCCGCGGCCAGGACGGCCGCGATCAGTGAGCTCGTGGTCGTCTTGCCCTTCGTCCCGGTCACGCCCACCGTGCGGGCCGGGCAGAGGCGCAGGAAGAGGTCGATCTCGCTGACCACCGGCACGCGTCCGTCTGCTTCGACGCGACCCAGCGCCTGGCGCAGCCGCGGCTCGGTGGTGGGATAGCGGCTGCTGACGGAGGGGGACGTGCCGATGAGGGCCTGGCCGGCGAGCGCCTCGTCAGGATCCACATCGGGACCGAGGAGCAGCCGCACCGACCGCCCCCCCAACGCCGCGATCGCCTCGCCCAGGTCAGTCGAGGGCCGGGCATCGTAGGCCGTGACCTGTGCGCCGCGATCGGAGAGGAAGCGGGCCAGCGCGATGCCGCTTCGAGCAAGGCCCAGGACCGCCACCGGACGACCGACGAAGGCGTCCAGGTCCAGGTGTCCCAGGTCGACAGGCTCCACCGCGGCAGCGCTGACGCCGCGGGCATCCGGGGCGGCACTCACGTGAGCGGGCCGCGACCTGCCAGGAAGATGACCACGCCCAGCATCGCCGCCAGGACGCCCACGATCCAGAAGCGCAGGGTGATCTTCTCCTCGTCCCAGCCACTCAGCTCGAAGTGGTGATGGAGCGGGCTCATGCGCAGGATCCGCCGGCCGGTCATCTTCACGCTGGCCACCTGCGCCAGCACCGAACCGGTCTCCAGCACGAAGATCAAGCCGATCAACGGCAGCAGCAGGATCTGGCCCGTGATGAGACTCACCACGGCCAGCGTGGCGCCCAGCGAAAGCGATCCGGTGTCGCCCATGATGACCTGGGCGGGGTGGGCGTTGAACCACAGGAAGCCAAGCAGGGCGCCGATGATGAGGGCGCACAACACGGCCAGATTGGGCTGCGAGGGCGAGTTCACGGCGGCGATGATCATGAAGCCCACGAAGGCGAAGATGAGCGTCCCGCCGGCCAGACCGTCCAGGCCATCGGTCAAGTTGACGCCGTTGCTGGTGGCGATGATGGCGAAGGCGGCGAAGGCGACATACACCACCGGGGCGATCTCGATCGGCCCCAGGAAGGGCACCAGCAGGACCTCGATGGCATAGGTCTGCTGGATCTGGAACGCAACGTAGCCGGCCACCGCGAATTGCCAGAGCAGCTTCTGACGCACGCGGATGCCGTCGCCCGTACGCGCGTTGAGATAGTCGTCTGCGGCGCCCAGCGCGCCGACCAGGCCGAGCGTGGCCAGCGGCGCGAAGGTCGAGCCATCCAGGAAATCGGCCGTGAGAAGTTCCAGGATCAACGCGGAGCCGCCCACCACGATGAGCATGAGCAGGCCGCCCATGGTGGGCGTGCCCTCCTTCACCAGGTGACTCTGGGGTCCGTCCAGGCGGATCCGCTTGCCAAAGCCCAACCGGCGCAGGATGCGCAAGAAGGTGGGCATCAGGATGACCACCAGGGCGAAGGCCAGGAGGATGGCTTGGACGATGGACTCGTTCATGGCTGGCGCGTCCTCACGCTGTCACGGCATCCCGACCGGCCGCCACCAGACCATCCACCAGCAGGTCCAGGGCCACACCGCGCGACGCCTTGACCAAAACCGCATCGCCCGGTCGCAGGTCCCGCAGGAGCAGCGCCAGCGCCTCGTCCCGGCCGGGCACCCGTTCGATGGAGCCCGCATCCATGCCCGCCTCCAGCGCGCCGCTCGCGATGCCCGCGGCCCCATCTCCGACCGCCATCAATCGGTCGGCGAAGGCCGCTGCTCGTCGACCCACCCTGCGATGAGCGTCCTCCGCCCCGTCGCCCAGCTCCAGCATCTCACCGAGCACGGCGATGCGGCGGCCACCCAGGGAACCCAGCAACTCCAGTGCCGCCTCCATCGAGTCGGGCGCCGCGTTGTACGAATCGTCCAGGATGCGCCACTCGCCCGCGCGCATGTAGGCCGTCCGGTGCGGGGCACGGAAGCCGCCGGCCAGGCCACGCGTGATCTCGGTCAGGGTCATGCCCGCGGCGATGCCCACGGCCGCTGCAGCCAGGGCGTTGTGCACGCTGTGGCGGCCCAGGGCGGTGGTCGTTACGGGCGCGGCACCGGACGGCGTCCGCAGCAGGAAGCGCATGCCCGCCTCACCGAGCGACTCGAGGGCCTCAGCGCGGACATCGGCGGAGGCAGCGAAGCCATAGGAGAGGACCGTGGCCCGGGTGTCGCTGCGCATGGAGATCACGCGTGGGTCGTCGGCGTTGAGTACGGCCGTGCCGTCGGCGGGCAGCGACTCGACCAGCTGCGCCTTGCCCCGCTGGATGGCGTCGATGGATCCGGCGCGACTCAGGTGCGTAGCGCGTACGGCCGTCACGACCCCGATGCACGGACGCGCGATGCCCGCCAGGAGCCCGATCTCGCCGGCCACGTACATGCCCATCTCCAGGACTGCCGCTTCGTGACCGGGCAGGAGTCGCAGCACGGTCAGGGGCAGTCCGACCTCGTTGTTCTCGTTGCCCTCGTTGCGCAGCACCGTCCAGCGCTGGCCCAGCACCTCGGCGGTCTGCTCCTTGGTCGAGGTCTTGGCCAGTGAGCCGGTGATGCCCACGACGAGCGGCACGAACCTCTCGCGCCAGGCGCGCGCCGCCGCTTGCAGGGCGGTCAACGCGTCGGGCACCTGGACCACGGTCAGCGGCGATATCGCTCGGAGGGCCGCCGCCGCCGCCGAGTCGGGGGTGTCCCGCACGATGATCGCGGCGGCACCGGCCCTGACCGCCTCGGCCAGGAACAGTTGCCCATCGGTGCGCTCCCCGGGCAGGGCGAAGAAACAGGCACCAGGCGTCACTCGCCGCGAATCGACGGCCCCGCCGCGGATCGGCAGGCTGCCCGCCACGACGAGCCGGCCACGCACGATGCGGGCCAGTTCGTGACCCGTCAGATGTGGGTCGCCGGGGGCGGGCGGGTGGCTCGGCGCGTCACTCACGATCGTGGCGCATTCTCGCACGACGGACCCTAGCCACCCGGATCCGCGCTGGCATCCGCCTTGGGGTCAGCGGGCACGGGGACCGGCTCCCGGATGACCGGCAGCGGCGCCATGTCCAGGGAGGTCACAGCGTGGCTGGCCACCCGGCGGAACAGTTCGTAGGAGGTGATGCCCAGGTTCAGGATGCCCGGTCCTGCCACGGTCGGCTTCGACTCCTCGATCCTCGTGGCGATGACCGCCTCGGGCCGCGCTGTCCCCACGAAGCCCACGAAGGAGAAGTTGAACAGGTCGGAGTGCCAACGACCTCGCTCGCCATCCCAGATCTGGGCGGTGCCCGTCTTGCCGCCCACCACGTAGCCCGGCATCTCGGTGCCCGTGCGATACCAGTCGACCTCCGTCAGCACATGCTCCATGAGATCCGTCAGCTGCTCGGCGAGGGCGCCCTCGATGATCCGCTCCGGCGGCGGGTAGGCGACCTTATCGTCGCCCGTGCTCTGCACCAGATGCGGCGTGACGCCGAAGCCGCCGTTGGCCATGGCCGCATAGGCCACCGCCAGCTGGATCTGCGTGACCGCGACACCCTGACCGAAGGCACGGTTGGCGAGGTCGACCGGCTGCCATTCGGTGGTCGCGGGGTCGACCGCCATGCCCGTCCCCTCGTCGGCCAGGTCGAGCCCGGTCCGCTCGCCGAACCCGAAGCGCTGCCACATGCCGTAGAGCGCTTCCGAGGCGCCTTCCACGGTGGGCTCGAGATCCATGGCCACACGTGCCGTTGCCACGTTGCGTGAGTAGGCGATCACATCCTCGAAGCTCAGGCGCCCCATGGAGCGGCGATCCGCGTTGCGCACCAGGTGCCCGCCGAAGCGGAGGCCATAGGCGTCGCGCACCTTGTCTCCAGGCGTGATGCTGCCGTTCTCCAGGGCCGCCGCCGCGGTCAGCATCTTCATCACGGAGCCTGGCTCGTAGACGGCCGAGGCGATGGGGTCCGAGAGCAGATGCGAGGCGGAGGCGGCGACCTGCTTGTAGTCGTTGGCGTCGTAGCCAGGTACCGATGCCCAGGCCAGGACGGCCCCGGTCTCGGGCTCCAGGATGACGGCGCTGACACGTTTCGCGCGGTCGGCCACCCACGCCGCGTAGAGTTCCTTCTCCAGCTGGAGCTGGAGATTCGCATCGATGGTCAGGCGGACGTCGGCACCCTCCTGACCCTCCTCGACCACCTGGGGGCCGCCAGCGACGATGCGTCCGACGGGATCGCGCAAGGATGCCAGCCTCGTGGGCACGCCTGCCAGCACCGCATCATAGAAGCCCTCGATGCCGTAGTGACCCTGCCCGTCCTCGGCCACGAAGCCGAGCGCTTGACTGGCCAGGGTGGTGCCGGGCATGCCGCCCGGATTGGGGTACACGCGGATAGCCCGCGGCTCCAATGCCAGGCCGGCCGGCCGGCTCGCGGCGTCAGCTTGGCTCATGCTGGCCCGGACCGCATCGCTCTGCTCGGGGCTGAGTTCGCGAGAGATGATCACGTACTGGTCATCACTGTCCAGCTGTCCGCGAAGCGCGGTCGCGCCGCTCTCGTCAAGTCCCAGGATGCCCACAAGAACGGCGATGGTCGGTTCCAGCTGGGCGGCCCCGATGCTCGCCGGATAGGCCGCCAGCAGGTCGCGGTAGGCGGTCGTCGCCAGAACGGTTCCGTGCCGGTCCAGGATGGCGCCGCGTATCGGTGCCCGTTCGCTCGAACGCTGCATCTGCGCCATGGCCAGCTCGCGCAACTCCGGTGCCTCGGCCACCTGCAGGTATGCCAGCCGCACGGTGGCGGCCCCGGACATCGCGAAGAAGACGATGAGGACCACGATGAGGCGAAGGCGAAGATCGGTGCGGCCGAGCATGGCTGCGCCCTAGGGCCGCGGCACGCGAAGCTTTCCGCCCAGCGGATCGAGACCGTTCTGATGGGCCCGATCGATGACGTGCGGAGCCGCCCCCCACTGCGCGATGGTGCCCTGCTGGCTCTGGATCTCGCGCCGTATGTGTTCTTGCTCGACGAGCAGTCGATCCACTTCCACGTTGAGGGCACCGATCTGGAGGATCTGCGTGAGGTAGACCAGTCCGACCAGAAAGGCGCAGATCACAGCGACCAGCACGAAGAGCACCGGCGCCGGACGCCGCTGTGCTCGGGAGCGCGCTCGCCGAGAACGTCGTGCCAGCGGGGATGCGCGCCGAGCATCCGGCAGCGGCCCGGTCAGCGGGCGCGCGGCAGGCATCACGGCGCGTGGCCGGGTGCCCTGATAGACGGCCATCAGAGCACGCCCTCGCCGTCGGCTAGCTGCCGCTGCTCGTGCGCACCTTCCCGGGCTTCATTCGCTTCGGACCAGGCGGAGGTGCCGGGCCACTCGCTCGTCCTGGGCTCCATCTCGACGGGCTGTGCTGCGCGTCGCCGCACGTCACGCTGGCGAGGGCCGTAGTTGCGCCGACGCGAGGCGCTGTGACCGCGGCTCATGCGGCCAGCCTCCGTGCCACGCGCAAATGCGCACTGCGGGCTCGGGGATTGGCCGCCACCTCAGCGTCGCTGGGCTGCTGGGGCTGGGGCCCGACCGGCGCCAGGCGTGCCACGCGCCCGCACACGCAGACCGGGAACGCCGGCGGACAGACGCAGCCTCGTCGCTCGGCGGCCACGAAACGCTTCACGATGCGATCCTCCAGGGAGTGGTAGCTGATGACAGCCAGGCGACCTTCGGGACGGAGCAGGTGCAGCGCGGCGTAGAGAGCCACGGGCAGCGTCTCGAGCTCGCGATTGACAGCGATACGCAGCGCCTGGAAGACGCGCGTCGCTGGATGGATGCGGCGCCCAGGGCGCTGGCCGTCGCGACGGCGGCCCGTGCGCGCCGGTGCGGCCTTCTCGACCAGGTCGGCCAGCTCCCTGCCCGTGCGCAGCGGAGTTTGGTCGCGCTGCATGACGATGGCCGCTGCGATCCGACGGGCGTTGGGTTCCTCACCGTAGCGCCGAAAGAGGTCGGCCAGCTGCCGTTCGTCGAGCTCAGCCAGGAGTCGATGGGCCGGCTGGCCCCGTGATGTGTCGAAGCGCATGTCCAGCGGACCCTCCGCCCGGAAGCTGAAGGATCGGTCGCTGTCGGCGAGCTGGTCGGAACTCAGCCCGAGGTCGAAGAGGATGCCGTCCACCTGGCCGAAGCCGGCCTCTGACGCGACCTCGCCCAGCTGCTCGAAATTGGCCTGGCGCAGGACCGCGCGGTCCCCGAAGCGCTGAAGGCGCTGCCTGGTCCTGGCGATGGCCGCCTGGTCGGCATCGAAGCCGAGCAGGCGGCCACCAGGCGTGGAGGCCTCCAGGATCCGAAGAGCGTGCCCCCCGCCGCCGACCGTCGCATCGATCTGGAAGCCGCCCGGAACGGGTGAGAGAGCCGCCATGACCTCCTCCACCATCACGGGCAGATGCCCTTCTTCCACGTTCACGACCTGTCTGCAGCGAGCCCCTCCGGATCCCGGAGGCTCATGTATGGCGCTAGATGCCCAGTCCCTGGAGGTGCCCGGCAAGGACCTCCGGCGCGTCCATCTCGGTGCTGTAGCTGGACCAGCGGGCCAGTGACCACAGCTCCAGGTGATCGCGCGCACCAACCACCACGGTCTCCCCTTCCAGTTCCGCGAACTCCCGCAGGACCGCCGGGACGACCAGACGCCCCTGACGATCAAGCTCGAACTCGAAGGCCGTTCCGAAGAGGAACCGCTGGAAGGTCCGGGCTCCAGCGTCGGTGACGGGCAGGCTGGCCGCACGCTCGGCCAGTGCGTCCCAGGCCGACCGCGGGAAGATGGCCAGACAGCCATCGATCCATTTGCTCACCAGCGCACCCCCGTCGAGTTCCGCACGGAAGCGGACGGGAATGGCGATCCGCCCCTTCTCATCCACCGAATGGCGGTACTCCCCCGTGAACACGCTGCTGGCCTGCCTCGCTGGGGGTGGCGGTCTCCACCGTCCGACCCGACTTGGGCCGCTTGGCGCGAGCACTCACCGCTTGTCCCCACTTTGCGCCACTTGACGCCACCGAGGGCCCATACTACCCCCTCCGGGCTTTGCGTCAAGCGGTATCGCGGCCGGATCCTGGGTGGTCGAGCGTTTTGCTCGTGGCCCTGGCGCCCGATGTGCCCCTCCCGAGGTGCGGGCGATTCGGCGCGCGGCGTTAGTACTAGTCGGGTATTGCGGCCCCAGCGCAGGCGCTGGTACGGTCCTGTCCGGCCCCAGGTGAGGTCATCTGAGTCGA